>DAINQB010000013.1:27267-51015 GCA_036743175.1 Bacillota bacterium
AGGAGCTTCAGGCTGGCGGCTTGATGTTGCTGATGAACTGCCAATGGAGTTTCTTGAAAAGCTCAGGAAAACCGTCAAGAAGACCAGGCCCGATGCCCTGCTTCTTGGGGAAGTGTGGGAAGATGCCTCAAACAAAGTAGCTTATGGAAGTCTCAGGAATTATTGTCATGGAGATACTCTTGATTCTGTAATGAACTACCCCATAAGAGAAGCTCTTATAGATTTCATCATGGGTGGAGTTACAAGTGAAAAAGCATTGGCTTTATTGGGGTCACAGCTGGAAAATTATCCAGAGGAGTTTCTTCTTGAAAACATGAACCTTCTTGGTTCCCATGACCGGACCAGGCTTCGCACGGTTCTTTCGGGAGCACCCTCTCCTGAAGGGATGACAAGAGATGAACAGGCCGGTTATAAACCTGAAGCTGCTGAGGCTTCCTTTGCCACTGCCAGGGTAAAATGCCTTGCCGCCTTCATGTTCACCATGCCCGGGGTTCCGCACATTTACTATGGTGATGAAGCAGGACTCGAAGGAATGACAGATCCGTTCAACAGAAAATGCTATCCCTGGGGCAATGAAGACAAGGAACTGATTGATTTCTTCAGGAAGATTTCGCTTTTCAGAAAAAACAATCAGGTTCTCATCAATGGGGAAACCGAATATCTGGCAAGTGAAGAAATAATAAGCTGTAAAAGAACATGGAACGGACAATACATATTGGCTTTGTTCAACAGAAACAAGGTTTTACGAAATGAAATCAAGATAAATCTCAGCCCTGGTATCAAGTTAAGGAATTTGTTTACCGATGAAATCATAGAAACAGGTAATGATGTGTATTTAACGATTTCTCCAGGTCCCCTTGAACCGATTATACTTTACTATGTCTGAAATATTTTTACTATATTCACTTGCTCAATGAGTTCTTTTTATAAGAAATTTTTTCTACATTCCCTCTTTTACAACAAACCTATTCCCAAATATGCAATTCACCTATGCAAAAATCATAATTTGATTTCAGCTGCTATAAACTCCCGGGAGCACCTGATAGGATTGTTGTCCTGTAATGACGGATTTACAATTTACAGCTACTCCGCAGGCTCTATATTTGTAGTCTTCAGTTATTGTTATCAATCCCTAAATGAGTTTTACATTTTAACCGTGCCATGAAATACTCCTGATATACGTTATTTCTTTTTCTCTACACTCACTGGTGATATTTTATACCACTTTTCATTGTCCATACTTGACCAAATCATACAGTCTCTTATTTTGATAAATCCTCTGCCTGCCAATCTTTTCAGAAGTAAGAAAACCCTCTTTTTCAAGAGAAGATAGGTAACTCACCGCAGTCTTTCTTGTTACCGATAAGCCCTTTTCAATATAGACGGTTTTTGTATAAAATTCATAAAATAGCAAATCAATTAATTCTTTTGAATATATTTTCGGCAGCTTTTCCTTGATCTCTGCACTCATGATTTCAACTTCTGCATTTATTCTTTTTACCAATCTTAATGTTTCTTCTGCTGTTTCCTCAATGCCTGTGAGAATATATACAATCCATTCCTCCCAGTTCCCTTGAGTTCTGACTTCCTGAAGAAGCCTGTAATATGCTGGTCTATTCCTGATTATATAGCTGCTCAAATAAAGAACCGGACTTTCAAGCAATTCCTTTAATACCAAGTAAAGTACATTGATGATTCTGCCTGTTCTTCCATTGCCATCATAAAATGGATGGATGCTTTCGAATTGGTAATGAATGACTGCAAGCTTTATCAATGGGTCAACATCATCATGGCTTTCATTGATATATTTTTCGAGATTGCTTAATAGATCTCTGATTTCAGCTTCCCCTGCAGGGGGTGTATAAACAGTTTCACCGGTTCTTTCATTTCGTAGTATGGTACCGGGCAGCTTTCTTATTCCTGCACGATTCTTTTCAATCGTTCCTTGAATCTCCACAATCATATTTATTGTAAGCATTTCACGAGCTTTAACCAACTCATACCCCTGCCTCAAAGCAGTCCTGTAGCTGACAACTTCCTTTGCAGCAGGACTTGCTCCGCTGGCATTACTCATCGCTTTATATAGGTCATCATGAGTTGTTATAATGTTTTCAATTGCAGAGCTTTCCTTGGCTTCATTAAGCATGACTGCATTTATCAAAATATGCTTATTCGGAATCGTATCAGCATAACCTTTCAGTTCAGCCAATGCACGGTTAGCTCTTGCCAGTTGTTTTAGAACTGATTTCGTTTCCAAATCAACATTCGGTGGCAACATAGGTAATTTTTGCTCACACATTGCATACACCTCCACTTCATAGGTATTATATCGCTATTTTTACCTATGTCAAATCAATATGTGTAAATATTTTAACAATTTTACCTATATTGCTTCAAGGCTATCTAAGAAAATTTAACAAGACTAGTAAAATTGTTTCTTCATTATTTAAGTGGCTTCTGTTCTGTTTTTGTGGAATGCTCAAACTTCTTTATGCATATTTCTGCGCTAAAGTACTCCCCGGAGTACCTGAAGGGAAACCTCCGGAAATTTCTTTTTCATTTTACCACATGATCATCCAAAGTGTTTAGATTTCAAGGTTACCTTATGCTAAATACACGCCAATAGCCAAGAAGTATCCTTCCCCTAAGCTAACATTGCTCATGAACGCGAGAGTGAATGTGGCAGATGAAACTTTGGAATTTTTGGTGTATTTTTAGGTTTACAATTGTACTAAATGCAACTAGAATATAGGAAATGTAAGAGGTGTGTTTTGGTGAAACCGTACAGATGGATACTTGATCATCTAAAAGTCCACTGGTTCAAATATATGTCAGGATTGCTTATGGCATTGCTGGTGTCTTTTCTTAGTATTGTCAATCCAAAACTCTTGGGAAGAATAATTGATGATGTCATAAAAGGTGAAAACAGAACTATCCTTCTTCCAATACTTTTAATCATGCTTGGGGTCACTATACTGAAATCTTTACTGCGATATAATTTTCAGGTCATTTTTGAAAAAGTATCTCAGGACGTTATTTTTGAAATAAGAAAGCGTATGTATCAGAAACTCCAGTTACTGGATTTTGAGTTTTATGACAATACCCGAACCGGCGACATTATGTCAAGAATGACAGGAGATCTGGAAGCTGTCAGGCATTTCGTTGCAGGTGTCATACGCATGTTTTTTGAGAATGCAACACTATTTATATTTGCGCTGATTGTAATGATATCAATAAATGTTTATCTGACTCTTTGTCTTGTCATAGTAATTCCTTTGATTATTTTTTTTGCACAGAAACTTGTCAAGGATGTCACTCCTACCTTTAAAAATATAAGGGAGAAACTGTCTGCATTGAACTCTGTAGTTCAGGAAAACATCAAGGGAAACAGGGTTGTCAAAGCATTTGTCAGCGAGGATTTTGAGAAAAAGAAGTTTCATGAAGCGAATGAAGCATTTAAAAAAGCCAATCTGGAGTCGGCACATGTCTGGCAGAAATATCTTCCTGTCCTTGATGTGCTTGGTTCTTCCTTATCAATTGTTGTTATTGTAATAGGCGGTATATTCGTCATAAATGAATTAATGACCTTTGGGGAGTTCATAACCTTCAATTCTCTTTTATGGGCTGTTAATAATCCTTTGAGAACCCTGGGCTGGCTTTTGAACGATACTCAGAATTTTCTGGCCAGAAGTGAAAAAATCATATCACTTTTGGAATCCAGTCCTAAAATCGACCCTGAAAAAGAAATAATTAAAAAAACCGTTTATGATGGAAATGTCGAGTTCAAGGATGTCAGCTTAAAATATGAAGAGGAGTACATTTTGTACGATGTGTCTTTCAAAGCACAAAAAGGCAGCACAATCGCCCTGGTGGGACCCACTGGATCAGGAAAAACCTCAATTATAAATCTTATGTGCCGTTTTTATGATGCCACTGAAGGAGCTATTTTATTTGACCGGTATAATATAAAGAACATATCAGCTAAACAATTGAGAAACAATATTTCAATTGCCATGCAGGATGTGTTTTTATTTTCTGATACCATCGAAAACAATATAGCTTTCGGAGTTCCGAATATTAGCACAGAACAGATCATAGAAGCAGCAAAGATAGCAAAGGCACACGATTTCATAACAAAACTGCCCCAAGGCTATAAAACCATCATCGGCGAACAGGGAGTCGGTTTGTCCGGAGGCCAAAAACAAAGGGTTTCCCTTGCACGGGCCATTATCAAAAACACACCTATTATGATATTGGATGATACAACATCTGCCCTTGATACAGAAACCGAATACGAAATACAAAAGAGCCTGAAACAACTATATACAGAGAAAACGGTTTTCATAATCTCTCACAGAATATCTTCCGTAAAAGATGCAGACTTAATTCTTGTGCTGGATAATGGGAAAATAATTGAAAGAGGCACTCATCAGGAATTACTGGATCACAACGGTTATTACGCACATGTATTCATTAACCAAATGGGTAATTTCAATGATGAGGAGGAAGCTCGGTATGCCAAGGAATAAATACAACGTTGACGAAGAATTAAATGAATCCTTCAACAAGGCACATTTGGTCAGAATCCTCCAATATGTAAAACCATATAAAAAGGAAATGACAACTACACTGGTGGTGATGATTTTGTCATCCATCGCCGGTTTGGTGGGCCCGATACTTGTAAAGAATGCCATTGACGTAAAAATTCCCGGCAAAGATATATTTGGACTTCTGGAACTTGCACTTATCTATTTATCCCTAATAGTCTTTGCAGGTTTTGGCTTGAAGTACCGTATCAAAAAAATGACCCAGGTAGGGCATCAAATGGTTGCTACCATAAGAAGCGACTTGTTTTCGCATCTTCAGAAATTACCATTCACATATTTTGACTCAAGACCTCATGGGAAAATCATCGTAAGAGTGGTCAACTACGTCAATTCGCTCAGCAACCTTTTGTCATCAGGCATCATCAATTTTTTTGTTGATTTATTAAGCCTTGTCATAATCGTAATATTCATGCTTCTTGTAGATGTAAAACTCACTTTCATCGGCCTGGGAACTCTTCCGCTGCTGATTGCCTTCATATTTATCATTAAAAAATCACAGCGAAGACGCTGGCAGACGGTTAGTGCCAAATCTTCAAACATGAATGCTTACATAAACGAAAGCATCAATGGTATAAAGGTAACTCAGTCCTTTAACAGGGAAGATGAAAACCAGAGAATATTTGATGAAGTCACTGATGACTACAGAATGTCATGGATGAAAGCGGTCAGGGTCAACAACCTCTTCTGGCCGGTTGTTGACAATATTGCAAACCTTGGAACTACCCTTGTTATTGTTGCTGGGATATATTGGTTCACCGGAAGTATGACAATAGGAACCCTTATAGCATTCATAGGATATCTGGGAAGCTTCTGGGCGCCTATAACAAACATCAGCAACTTCTATAACCAAATAATCACAGCCATGGCTTATCTTGAAAGAATATTTGAAATGATGGATGAAGATGTTGTCGTAAGAGATGAGCACGATTCCTATGACCTGCCCAAAATCGAAGGTAATATTACATTTGAAAACATTACTTTTTCCTATGACAATGACATTAATATACTGGAAAATCTAAATTTGAAAGCTGAGAAAGGCGAGTCAATAGCGATTGTCGGGCCTACCGGAGCAGGAAAGACAACCATAGTGAATCTGCTTTCAAGGTTCTATAATATAAATTCAGGCAGGATACTGATTGACGGTCATGATATATCAAAGGTAACCCTGAAGTCATTGAGAAGCCAGATGGGAATAATGATGCAGGATTCGTTTTTGTTTTCAGGTACAATAATGGAAAATGTGCGGTACGGGAAGCTGGATGCAACAGATGAAGAAATCATAGAAGCCTGCAAAACTGTAAAAGCTCATGACTTCATTTCACAAATGAAAAACGGCTATCATACAGAAATAAATGAAAAGGGCACCAGACTTTCTTTTGGGCAAAGACAGCTTATTGCTTTTGCAAGAACACTTCTCAAAGACCCAAGAATTCTCATACTTGACGAAGCTACATCGAGCATTGATACAGAGACTGAAAAAGCTCTTCAGGAAGGTCTTGAAAACCTTCTTAAAGGAAGAACCTCATTCATAATTGCCCATCGTCTCTCAACAATAAAGAATGCTTCAAAGATCATCTATGTTGACAATAAGAATATAGTGGAAGAGGGACATCACATGCAGCTTATGCAAAGGGCAGGAGCTTACTGGCGGCTTTTCATGTCTCAATACAACTCGATAAAAGAAAGTGGCACGATACAGGATTGACCTTTTTGAATGGCGGCAATATCTGTCAATCTGCTATAATACTATTTTCTTATGATTTACCTGAAGGAAAACCTGTATACTTGATGATAAGATATATCCGGAGGTTTCTTGTATGAGTGATAAAAAAATAGGCACCTGGTATTATCAGCAGTTTGATGCGGACTATAATCTGGAGGTTCCGGCTGAGGGATATGGCGGTTGGAAGAAAATCGACCTGCCGATCGAACTCGACAAAACCGCACTTGTGGTCATGCACGCCTGGGACTGCGGTACCCGTCAACAGTATCCCGGTTGGTACAGGGCAGTTGAATACATAGAAAGGGCCAATGAAATCTCCGATCAAATATTCCCGCTTCTACTGAAAAAAGCCCGTAACAACAATATTCCCGTGCTGCATGTCGCTGATGATTCAGGTTATGCAGATGATTTCAAGGGACATACCATGGCCATTGAACTTTGTAAAAAATATTATGGTGACTCAAATGTCTCATCCCCCGTTGTCCCCGAATCCCGGATACACTCATATCTCAGGGACTTCAAAAGGGATTTCTCTTTTCCCGGCAAGGGTAACATTCCCGATATAGATAATGGACAGGCAGTAAAAGGCTTCATGAAGAATGCAATGCCCGTCAATGATGAATTTGTTGCAACGGATTCAGAACAGCTTAATTCAATTTGTCTTGAACTAGGTATAAATCATCTCATATATACCGGTTTTGCAATCAACTGGTGTCTTCAGTATTCACCGGGGAATATGAATGACATGGCATCCAGAGGATTGCTTTGTTCCACAATCCGCGAAGCAGTTACGGCAGTTGAAAACAAGAGCTCTGCTGCAACTCAGTCCCACAAGGAATATGCCCTTTGGGTAACGTCTTTGAAAAACGGGTTTGTATACGATCTTGACGATTTTATCAGATGCATTGACCAAGGTTGATTGCTATTGGTTCATTGATTACAATTGAATCCTTTTCCACAATGCTGTCATAGGCAATGATCTTTACTCCATTGTCATTAACCTTATTGAGACCTTCCGAAAAATTGGGGTCTGTCCTGAAGTTCGGGACAAATACCTTTGCGGGGCTGTATTGGGCCAAAAAGAAAACATAAGCCTCATAACCTTCAGCTGCAGCCTTTTCCAGTTCCAGGAGGTGTTTAAGTCCCCTTTGGGTGGGTGCATCCGGAAACATGGCAGTCCCGTCATTATCAAGGGTCACTCCCTTTACTTCAATGAAACCACTGGAACCGTTGTCTCTTTCAAAATATAAATCGAACCTTGAATTACCGTATCTGCTTTCCCTTTTCAGATTAACGACATCAGCAAACTCCGGTATGGCTTTACTTAGGATGGATTCCTCCACCACTTTGTTCGGTACCTGTGAATCAATGTTTATAAGGAGATTGCCCTTTACCACTGAAATAAGGGAGAACCCGGTCTTTCTGTTGTCCTTTTTACTTTTTTCAAGGAAGACCCTGACTCCCGGAATCAGCAACTCCCTGCACCTTCCAGTGTTCTTTACATGCACATATTCCACCCTTCCATCTATGTCAACCATGGCTCCAAACCTGTGGGGGCGTTCAATGAATACTCCTTCTAGGATATTGTCATACTTCATTCAGGCTCTCCATCAGCTTTACCTGTTCATCAAAGTCGGGAAGATCGGGCCTGAGCAAGTACCAGATTCTTGTTTCGGGTCTTCTTTTTTTCTCAATGAAAAGCATAAAATCAGTGAAGCTTCCAAAGTCATCGATGTGATTATCCATTATGTTTGGAACAAAGATACATGTATCCTTGAATGCCTCAAACAATTTATCAATATCCACCTTGGGATATGCAAACTCCATGCCTATGATATTTATGTCTGAATTACAAAGATTGTCAATCTGGTGTGTAAATTCACCGCAGCAATGTATGAACAGTCCCTTGAATCTGTCAGACAGCATTTTTACATAAGGAAGTCCGAATTCCCTGTACAATCCGGGGGACAGCAACGGCATATAATCCTCTGTTATTCCTATACCGATGTCAGGCGGCAGCCATATGAACGGCCACAATGGGGCTTCTATATTGGGAATCCTCCTGTACAGGCACTCTATGTTCCTGACAAGCAGTTGTGTTACCTTGGAAAGAGCTTCATGCAAAGAATCCGGGTTCTCATACATTGATACCATCATGTTGTCCTGGTCCCAGATGAGTGAAAGAGTATTCAGCGGCCCCTGCAAATCAAAGGTACTGGCCGGAAGCTCATGATCACCAATAAGTTCACAAAGCCTGTCATATAGTCTTCCGGCTTCTTCTGTATGTCCCTTGCATGGGTCAATATGCTTCATCCTAGGAACATCGCCCGGCTCATGGAGAACAGTGTCTATCCATGGATTCCCCAGGGTTCCCCGCCTTATTTTTCCTCCCCAGAATGATGCCGTTGATATGGTCCCGAAGTCAATTGTGAACCTTGGAACAATTATCCCAGGGATTGTTGCACATTTTTTAAGGTTTTCGGCCGCCTCTGCGATCATCAGGTTGTGGTCTTCCATCTGTCTGTATTGGTTTTCACAGGAGTAGGCCGACCAGACTGTCCTGATTTTGTTTTCCCAGAATTTCCTTAGAATTGCTTTATTGGCTTTAATAACTTCTTTTGAAACCAGCACTGCTGAACTTTCACTCATGCCTACCTCCAGTACTCCTGTGAACAGTAGTGTATCTTGTTGTCCTTCATGGCACTTCCGATGCCTAAATAGATGAAATCACCAAGCATGGCTTCCCTGTGCCCTGTCTGTGAGTTGAACCATCCGTTGACCATATCAACAGGATTTACATAACCGTACGCGATGTTTTCGGCAAGATATCTAAATGGAATACCCGCTTCATGTGCCCTGTCCCCGGGCCCTCTTCCTTCGGGATCGGTATGGGAAAAGAACTCATTAACGGCCATGTTGTCTGAATGACCTCTCGCTGCATTTGCAGCTGCAATGCTCCTTACAAGGAAACCGGTTCCCATCCGTACCCTGAATGCATTTGTGAGGTGATAAATCTGTTCCTCATTGGCTGATTCCAGAAGGTTCATGTCACCTGTCAGAGTGCTGTGGGTAGATTCCTCTGTTTCTTTGTCAACTGCCAGGAATGCAACTATACGGTCATCATCATATGAATCGTAGTAGTATGTTATATAGTTTCCATCTTCACTCAGATATGTACTTTTATCTGTATTGTCCAGTATGTATATGATTGCAGAACTACCACCATCAAGGGGTTTTCGTATCTCCGTAAGACCTGTGTTACCATAGGCATTCATTACATCAGCCTTCGTCATTCCGATTGATATGCCTTTTTCATATCCATAGCCTGAAGATGCCGATATGACAGCCATGACCTCACCATCTTTTTCTCCCACCTGGATGTAGTTTTCATAGTCCATTCCAAAGATGTGCCACATGAATCCGTATCTTGAAATAAATTCCTCCGTGGGTGATGCATTGTCTTCTATATATTCCACCCAGGAATATCCAATTGACGGAACATACCTTACACCCTGGTTGTATTCAGAAAAAACAGCACCAGCAGCATTGATTCCGATGCTTCCTGATGCTATGAGCACATCAATCAACCTCTGGTCATTCATATATGGATTGGAGAGAAGAAGCTCATATGAGGACCTGGCAACGTGTCCCCTTGTGAAAACCTCCAGAATCAATTGCGAATACAGGTCGATGCTTATAATGCCATAACTGCCTGCATAATGGACGGATGAGTTCCATGAAAACTGTGCATCAGGTCCGGAGTCGGAATATCCCAAAGCTCTAAGGCCGAAGGTGATGTATTCATTGGCTCCCAGCTGCCGGTATGTTCCAAATTCGGTATCAGATATGCCATTTGTAAGTTTATAGTGATACAGATAACCAACATATGGATTCCCCCAGGAGGGAACATCTGAGAACGGGTGGAGATAGTTTTCAGACAGTGCTTCCTCTTCCCTGCCAAGAAGCCGTACAAACATCACCGCACCTTCGAGTCTTGTCGGTACCCTGTCAAGTTCAAATCCTATTTCAGTGCCCTTGAAAAGACCAATCGAATACAGGTCAGTTGCATAATCTTCGTTTGGTACTGAAGCAGCTGATACACCGTTTCCGAAAACCAGCACTACAATGACCAAATATACTGCAACTTTTCTTGCAAAGTGTAAGTTTCTCATACTCATAATTTTTCCTCAATCTTACTGCCTTTTATTATATCATCTTGATTTTCCTGTGCCATTTATAAAAAAAGTTGTGAAATTTATACCAGCAGTATAAAAATCAAAGCAAATTTAAACTGAAACGATATTTATTAATTGACAATTTTTGTTTATAGTTTATTCATCCCTAGTGGAAATAAACCTTCGAAAAGAGGAAAGATGAACATCAACGATTTAAACTATCAGATCAAAAGATCAAATGAAGGACAGCCCGGACCCTGCTATATCGAAGACATTGACACTCCGGTATTTGATTATCTTCACAAGCAGATTGTGACCAAGAATTTTGTGCTTGAGCCCCTGGGTTACAAACACTTCCTTGATCTCTTTGAGTTCAGGCTTCAGAATGAACCTGATGACAAGGACCCCTTTGAAAACCTTGGCGAGAGGTTTGATGAGGCCTACACACAATTCTTTACCTATATGTGCAACATTGACAACCTTGCCTGGGTTATGATTGACAGGATCTATGTTGCCGGTTTCTATCTGCTTGAAATGGAAGTTGATTACAACAACTATCTTGACAGGAATGCCCACCTTTATTATGAAACATGCCGTCATCTTGACAAGAAAGAAATCCATATGGAAATGATAAAGGCAATTACAGATAATCTTTTTTCGGAATCCGACATCCCCCGCCTTGATCTGCACCTTGAAGAAGCTGATGATGACAAGGAATCAATGCGTGCACTTGAGGAGCTTGGTTTCAAAAGGCACAGTGGTAAGGAGCCTGACGGAAATATCAGATATACCATTGTAAATGATGATCCAAGGCTCAGCAATCCTCCCCGTCATATGCCGTTCATATTGAAGGCTTATCAGGACAGGCATATAAAACAGGAGAATCAATAGATATGTTGTTTAGCCGGTACTGCTCATAATTCCCATTAAACGGAGCCGGGGAATCTCCCCCATGATTCCAGTAGCCATACGGTTCTGTAATTCACTGACACTTCAAACTTTTACCGGCTGAGAGCCGCCGCAAGGCGGCTCCAATTCTATCTTTTTCTACCGACCGGTGTGTATGCTATGACAGCCCTTGTCACCTCCGTGGCACCGGCATACCGAAGTTCCCTTTCGCATTCATCCAGGGTGCTTCCCGTAGTCATTATATCGTCAACCAGCAGGATTCTTTTTCCATTCACCGTACCGCCGTCAGCCTTGTACACTCCTCTTACATTGGTTTTCCTCTCTGCTTTTCCAAGACCGGCCTGCTTCTTGTTTCCCTTTATCTTGAAAATTGCACCTTCACATAGAGGAACCCCGAGTTCCCCTGAAACTGCCCTTGCAGCAACCTTGCTTTGGTTGTATCCCCTTGTAATGAAACTCTTTCTGTGCATGGGCACAAAGGTGACAATGTCATAACTGCAACCCATGTCATACATTAATTTTCCCATGAGCGTTGCAAGCATCCTCACATAATATGGCTTGCCTGCATATTTGGATGTCTTTAACAGTGAGGCTATTCTTTTGTCATACTCAAAGAGAAATGTTGTATTCCTTCTATGGTTTAGTTTCATCGGAAGTGAAACTGCACATTTCCTGCATAATCCGAACCGGTCTGTTTTTACAAAGCTTCCGCAGTATATACATGGATGAGGAAACAGCAGATCAAGTATACCCATTCATTCAAACCAGAAGGTTCACAAGACCTGAATACCTTTTCTTCTTGTTTTCGTTTGCAACCATAGAGCGCAGTATTTCTCCCTGCCCGACGATGTAAAGCTTGTCCACAGCCCTGCTGACCGCAGTATATAGAAGGTTTCGTGTCTGCAGCATTGGACTTACCCCCATTAAAACCAGTATTACAGTATTGTATTCACTTCCCTGGCTTTTATGGACTGTTATCGCATAGGCTGTATCCAGCTGGTCGGCATCCCTTATGTCATAGGAAACCCTCCGGCCTCCGTCAAATACTATTTCCATGAAACCACCGTCTGCATCTATACTCATTACAATGCCTATGTCACCATTGAATATCCCTTTTCCATCCTCGAATCCGACCCGGTACTCAAGCTCGTAATTGTTTTTTATCTGCATGACCTTGTCGCCCTCACGGAAAACACGGCTTCCGTATTCCTTTTCCTTCTTCCACTCAGAGGGAGGATTGAACTCTGCCTGCAGGAGTCTGTTCATATTCATGGTCCCTGCAAAACCTTTCTTGCCCGGGATGATGACCTGAATATCGTCATTTTCAGCGGATTCCTTTGATATAATCTTGATTACTTCACGCACCATGTCCCTTGGGTTATGACAGGGCTTGAATTCAAAGCTCCTGTCAGGTGTAATAAGGTCAGGAACCTTTCCTTCATTGATATCCCTTGCCACAAGAGGAATCATGTTGCCGGTTTCCTGCCTGTAGATTTTCTCAAGTATGGTGCATGGTATGATACCTGATTCTATGATGTCATGCAGCACATTTCCGGGACCGACTGCCGGCAGCTGGTCCACATCCCCGATCAATATAAGTCTTGTACCGGGACTGACTGCCAGAAGCAGTGAGTGCATCAGCTCTATGTCCACCATTGACATTTCGTCTATTATTACTACATCTGTCTCAAGTGGATTCTGCCTGTTCTTTGAAAAGAGCATCGTTCCTTCCTCATCGACAAAATCTATCTCAAGAAGCCTGTGTATGGTACTTGCAGTCCGGTCTGATGCCTGTTCCATTCTCTTTGCCGCCCTGCCGGTAGGCGCAGCCAGTTTATATGTCCTTCCGGTCTTGTCGAATACACTGATAAGCGCCCTTACAATGGTTGTCTTTCCTGTGCCGGGACCCCCTGAAATGACTGAAACTCCATTTGAAACTGCACTTATACATGCATTTTCCTGTGTTTCATCAAGGTTGATATGCAACTGGTCAAGGGTTTCACGGAATGCGGTTTCATATCGCGGACCAAAGTCAAATTCCACGGACATCAGCTTTTTGAGCATATCTGCTGATTCCTTCTCACATTTATACAGATCCGTAAGATAAAGGCATTCCTCGACGGCCATCAGCTTCTTCTCGAAAAGCATTTGCTCTATTTCTTCATCTATTGTTTCACCTGCAACACCCAGAACCCTTGAACATGATTCCATCATTATGTCATAAGGAAGATATGTGTGACCTGACAGGGCAGCCTTTTGCAGAATATATCTGATTCCTGAAACAATCCTTGCACTGCTTGTCAGATAACCGTCGTTGTCATGGTTTTCATAGGCAGCTATCATGTCGGCCTTCTTGAAGGATATTCCGTATTCCTCGGAAACAAGAAGATATGGATTTTCACATATTTTCTTCACTGCATCATCACCGAGATACTTGTAAGCCTTGGCACCCTTTTCCGGACTCATACCAAATCTTGTAAAGAACAGAATCGTTTCTGTAAGGGATTTCTGACTTCTTATTGCTTCACCTACAAGAATAGCCTTTGCCTTGCTTATTCCCTTGACCTCTGAAAGTCTTATAGGTGAATCCTGTATTATATCCCAGGTTTCACTGCCGAATTGTTCAACGATACGCTGTGCTGTGACAATTCCAATACCTTTTACGAATCCCGAGGCCAGATACCTTATCATGGCTTCATTTTCAGCGGGCATGCTTCTTTGGAATTCCTCAGCCTGGAACTGCTTTCCATAAATTTTATGCACAATCCATCTGCCCTTTATTTCAAGGCTTTCCCCTGGTTTGACCGAATGGATTTTTCCCACGACAACCACCCTGCTGCTTTCACACTGCAGGCTGATTACGGAATATCCGTTTTCAGCATTATGAAATACTATATCTTCAACATGTCCATTGATGATTGTGCTTTCTTCCATAATGAATCCGCTCATCTGTTGGTCTGAATCATTCTGCATAGATTCATGATATCACAAAAACCCAATAGTATGTGGTATTTTTTGTCATTTTATCGCCTGTAACAGCTTTTCAATCATATCAGTTTTTTCCCATGGGAGGTCCAGGTCATTCCTGCCGAAATGCCCATAGGCCGCAACCTGGGAATATATGGGGGCTTTTAAACCAAGTCTTCTGATTATCGCTCCCGGAGTAAGGTCAAATACCTTTCCCACTGCTGCTGCAATCTCTGTTTCACTGACTTTTGAGGTATCGAATGTGTTCACGTCTATTGATACAGGTTTTGCTACCCCTATGCAGTAAGCCAGCTGGACCTCACACTTATCTGCAAGTCCGGCTGCAACGATGTTCTTTGCGACCCACCTTGCAGCATAAGCCGCTGACCTGTCAACCTTTGAAGGGTCTTTTCCGCTGAAGGCTCCGCCTCCGTGCCTTCCCATTCCTCCGTAGGTATCAACAATGATTTTTCTTCCTGTCAGACCTGCGTCACCCTGCGGGCCGCCTATTGCAAATTTGCCTGTTCGATTTATATGAATGATTGTATCTTCATCTATCATTGCAGGATCAACTATCCTGTCTATGACTTCTTTCTTTATGTCCTGCCTTATCTTTTCCTGCGAAGTGTCCTGGTCATGCTGGGCGGCAATGACTATGGTATGGATCCTTGCAGGTTTTCCATCGATGTATTCCACAGAAACCTGGGTCTTGCCATCAGGCCTCAGGTATCTGAGGGTCTTGTCCTTCCTTACCTTTGTCAGCTGCATGGCGAGTTTATGTGCCATTACTATAGGATATGGCATGAGCTCATCTGTTTCATTGCAGGCATATCCGAACATCAGTCCCTGGTCACCCGCGCCTTGCTCTGATATGTCATCAAAGGATTTATCAACTCCCTGTTTGATATCCCCGGACTGTTCATCAATTGATGTCAGGACAGAACAGGTTTCACAGTCAAAGCCATACTTAGCCCTTGTATAACCAATCTTCTTTACGGTCTCCCGTACAATCCTCGGGATATCCACATAGCAGCTGGTTGTTATTTCACCCATTACAAGGACAAGTCCTGTGGTTACTGCCGTTTCACAGGCTACCCTTGCATCAGGGTCCCTTGACAGGATTTCATCAAGGATTGAGTCCGAAATCTTATCGCACATCTTGTCAGGATGTCCTTCGGTTACCGATTCAGATGTAAAAATGTGTCTTTTCATACTTCCTCCAAAAAAATACCCTCCGGCAGGAGGGTGCTGTAATCCTCATCTGCCAGGAATTGGCACCGTACTTTACGCCGGTTGCCGGGCTTCACAGGGCCTGTCCCTCTGCCACTCTTGATAAGGTTTATTTAGTTTTAAACGGATTTTATCCGTCGCGTTTCATTATACTATACGGAAGCGCCTGAGTAAATCCTTTCGAATTCATCCTCTTCAACCTTTTCTTTCTCGAGGAGTTTTTCGGCAAGAACATTCAGTATCTCCATCTTTTCGTTTATGATTTCCTTGACCTTCTTGTATGCTTCAGTCATTATAGCCTGTATTTCCTTGTCAATCATCGATGCAAGCTCTTCACTGTAGTTCTTTACATGACCATAGTCCCGGCCGATGAAAACCTCTTCCTGCTGGTCAAATACAATATTCTCAAGTTTTTCACTCATTCCGTATCTTGTAATCATGCTTCTTGCAATCTGGTTTGCACGACTCAGGTCGTTGGAGGCACCGGTACTGATTTCACCCAACGCCAGTTCCTCTGCAGCCCTTCCTCCGAGCAGCGTCATGATTTCTTCCTTCAGCTGGCCCTTTGTATAGAAATACTTGTCCTCATTTGGTCTGAAGGATGTATATCCACCGGCCTGTCCGACGGGAATAATTGAAACTCTGTCTACCTTGGCAGTTGATGAAACGGCTCTGGTGGCTATTGCATGGCCCGCCTCGTGGTATGCAGTAAGTTTCCTTTCAATGGGATTTACAGTCCTGCTCTTCTTCTCAGGTCCCATCGTAACCTTGAATATGGCTTCCTTTATCTCAATTTCACCGATCTTTTCAAGGTTCTGTCTGGCAGCTAGTATTGCCGCTTCATTCATTACATTTTCAAGGTCTGCACCTGTAAACATGGGGGTTATCTTTGCTATGTTCGCAAGGTCTATATCTTCGCTGAGAGGTTTTCCCTTTGCATGGATTTTAAGGATTTCTTCCCTTCCCTTTGTATCAGGATAGTTTACGGTGACCTTCCTGTCGAATCTGCCGGGTCTTTGAAGTGCGGGGTCAAGTATGTCCGGTCTGTTGGTTGCAGCCATTATTATGATGCCTTCATTTACTCCGAAGCCATCCATCTCCGCAAGCAGCTGGTTCAATGTCTGCTCCCTTTCATCGTTGCCTCCGCCAAGTCCCGCTCCCCTGTGTCTTCCGACGGCGTCAATTTCATCGATGAATATGATACATGGTGAGTTTTCCTTGGCCTGTTTGAACAAATCCCTTACCCTGGATGCACCTACACCTACGAACATCTCAACGAAATCCGATCCGCTTATACTGAAGAAGGGTACACCCGCTTCGCCTGCAACCGCCTTGGCAAGAAGGGTCTTTCCTGTTCCCGGAGGGCCTATGAGCAAAACACCCTTTGGTATCCTTGCTCCGAGCTTTATATATTTCTCAGGCTGCTTCAAAAAGTCAACGACTTCCTCAAGCTCTTCCTTTTCCTCATCTGCACCGGCTACATCAAGGAAAGTCTTTTTCTTGTCCTTGTCAGATGCAAGTCTTGCCTTGCTCTTGCCGAAACTCATGGCCTTGTTCTGTCCGCCCTGAGCCTGCCTCATGATAAAGAACCAGAACACAATGAACAGCCCGATCAGAATAAGGGACGGTATCATTGATGCAAACCAGTTGGGTCTGTCGGCCTCAAATGTGAACTCAAGGTCCGGCTGTACCAATTGCCTGCCTTCAAGGGTATCCTGGATTTTTTCGATGCTGCCAATATCCACTATAAAGGAGTACTGGTCTCCCAGAATAGGCTCCTTTAGTTCAACTTTGGCAGAATATACATCAACGGTGACGCTCTCAACGTTACCTTTGTCCAATTGGTCAAGGAACTGGGAATATGAAAGTGGTTCAACGGTATTCGACGTGGATACCACTGCGACAACCACAAGGATTATTACCAATAATATTATGTAAAAGCTTAAATTCTTAAAATACTTCAATTCTTCCTCCTGCTCCGTAGCTTGGTTTATGTTACCACAACACTTATGAACTTACAATCGAAGCCCTTGTATTATACATTCTACCCATTGAAAGAGTCATTATCTCCCTTGCCTGATTAATCAATGGAACCGCTGTATATTTCTTCTTTCAGAACACATATTTCAGGCAGATTCCTGTACTTTTCATCAAAGTCCAGTCCATAGCCGACTATGAATTCATCAGGGATGTCCATCCCTTTGTAAGTTACGTCAAGCGGATGCTTTCTTCTTGAAGGTTTGTCAAAGGCAACGCATATGCTCACACTCTTGGGTTTCCTCAGTTTGAGGAAATCCTTCAGGTAGTTCAGGGTAAGTCCCGTATCAACCAGATCCTCAATTATAATGACATCCTTGCCTTCTATTCCGATGTCAATGTCATTGATTATCTTGATCTGTCCGCTTGATACCGTCCCCGAACCATAGCTCGAAGCCGTGATTGTTCCGAATTCAACAGGAATGGATATATTGCGGAGCAGGTCTGCAAGAAAGATAAGGCAGCCCTTCATGACACCTATGAGTACCAGCTGTTTTCCTTCATAATCCCTGGAAATACGGTCAGCCAGCCCTTTTACCATGGCATCAATCTCTTCCTTTGTGACAAGCACCTTCTTAACATCATCAAACATCCTGTTTTCCCCTTTCAATGGAAATCCTGGTGTATTTTCGTCCCTTCTCAGGAATGAATCCCTTTCCGAGGTCCATACCTTCAATATATGCTATTTTACCACCAATCAGCAGAAGAAAAACCTTGTTTCTTTCCATTCTGTGTATTTTGCGGTCAATGAAGTATTTCTTCAGTTTTTTTGTTCCATTTCCCTTTGCAGGAGAAAACCTGTCGCCATCACGACGATTCCTGACTATCATACTTTCGTGGCCGGTATCTGCAATGCATATGAAGCCCTCTTCACCGACACCGGGATAATCCCCAAAAACCTCGCATGAAAGGGTTATATTTCTTTCCCTTATATATATCCTGCCCGGAACCTCAAGTGTATACTCGTAGTTTTCCTGTTCATTGGCTCTTTGCAGAATTGTTTCACCGAATTGCACAAGGGCACTTATTCCTGATGACAGATCCATGGAATCCCCGGTCTTTCCCTTTGCTATCATTTCCATCAACGCTGTTGTGTTCTTATTTTCAAAATCCTTCAGTGTACCGGCAACATATTGGTACGCTTTTCTGATGACCCTTGCAGCAATTGCAGGATGCAGGGCAATGAATTTTTCATTGTCCATTGTAACCGAGTATTCATCAGTTGAAGCACACTCACTGAATGCTTCATCACTTTTGAAGTCAAGGTAACTCTCATCCTCAGAAATCATGGATGCGGTTCGGTTTATTAGGGGCACGGTATCCCTGCCGGTTATTTCATCCATCAATGGTATCAGCCTGTGCCTCACTGAGTTTCTGAAATATGAAGTGTCCTCATTGGACTTGTCAGTCCTGTATTCAATTCCTTCTGAGGAACAGAACCCAAGGATTTCACTCTTTCTGAAAATCATCAGGGGTCTTATATATCGTTCATTGGTTTTGGAAATACCTGAAAGACCGGCAGCTCCTGCTCCCCGCAGAAGATTTATCATTACTGTTTCAGCATTGTCATCCATGTTATGGGCAATGGCTATCTTATCCGCATCTGCCTTTTCAAAGATGTCATATCGTACTGCGCGACCGGCTTCTTCAATGGTCATTTTGTTTTCAGCAGCGAATTTCCCTACATCTTTCCTATATACATCAATGGGAATCCCCAGCTTTTCGCATAGAGCAACACAAAAACCCTCATCACCGTTGCTGTCATCTCCCCTTAGCATATGGTTTACATGGATTGCACCCAGTCTTATACCGGTTTCTTCGGAATATCTCTTCATCAGGTACAAAAGGCAGACAGAATCGGCGCCGCCTGACAATGCAACAATGACTGCATCACCGGGAGCCGCAAGTTGCCCGGTCTTGATATTCTCCTTGAATTTTTTATACATTCTACAAAACCATAATCAGGACATGGCAAGATTGCTGAACTTGGTGAACTCTGCATGCCAGCGAAGTTTTACATCTCCGGTGGAGCCGTTCCTGTTCTTGGCAACAATTAATTCAGTAACATTGGGATTTTCCGTTTCCTTGTCATAATAATCATCCCTGTATATGAACATAACCATATCTGCATCCTGTTCAATTGCTCCTGATTCCCTTAGGTCACTCAGCATCGGCCTGTGGTTCTGTCTTTGCTCAGGTGCCCTTGACAACTGCGATAGTGCAATTACAGGTATATGCAGGTCCTTTGCAAGTATCTTCAGGTTCCTTGAGATTTCGGTTATTTCCTGCTGCCTGCTCTCATTCCTTTTACCACCGGCTATAAGCTGGATGTAGTCGATTATGACCATGTCAAGTTTCTTCTTGAGTTTCAGCCTTCTGCACTTGGCTCTCATTTCCGCTGCAGAAATGTCGGATGTATCATCTACATATATTGAAGCTTCAGATATCTGTGCGGATGCGACGGCAATCTTCTGCCATTCATCAGAGTTGATATCTCCGGTCTTAAGCTTCATGTTCTCAATCTGCATTTCGCTTGAAAGAATCCTGTTGACTACCTGTTCCTTGGACATTTCAAGGCTGAAAATTGCAACGGACATTCCTTCCTGAAGGGCAACATGCTGTGCTATGTTGAGGGCAAGTGAGGATTTTCCCATGGATGGCCTGGCCGCGATGAGTATAAGGTCAGAGGGCTGGAAACCGGCCGTCAGTTTATCCAGATCCACATATCCCGATGGAATTCCCGGAACCCTGTTGCCTTCCTTATATAATTTGGTAAGGGTCTTGAGGTTTTCCTCAAGGATGTCACTGATATGGGTAACACCCTTGTTTTCCCTTTCCATTGCTATGTCAAAGATTGTACTCTGTGCAAAGTCCATGACCTTACGGGCATCTTCCTGGTTCTCATAGCCCATTTCAAGGATTTCTCCCGAGCTCTTGATAAGGGACCTTACCAATGACTTGTCTTCCACTATTTCTGCATAGTGGTGGGCACTGGCTGCAGAAGGAACCTGCTCTGCAATTGCAGCAAGGTATTCAAGTCCTCCGCATTTTTCCAGTTTGCCGTTTTTCCTCAGCGCTTCACCAAGGGTTATGATATCAACGGACTTACCTGCGGAATACAATTCATCTATGCTGTTATAGATATCCCTGTGCTCTGTCCTGTAGAAATCATCGGCCTTGAGCATACCGAACACCTCGGCAATTGCATCCTCATCAAGGAGCATGCTGCCGAGTGTACACTGTTCTGCCTCAATGCTGTGGGGCGGTATTCTTCCACCTGACCTTGTTGCATCCATGGAGACCTCCGTTATTCTTCTACAACCACCGTAATCTGTGCCGTAATACCTGCATGTATCTTTACTGCAAGTTTATGGGACGACAGCGTCTTGATGTGATGATCAGGAATGATTATTTTCTTTTTATCTATTTCAACATTAAGCTGATTCCTGATTTCATCAGCAATATCCTTGTTTGTTATTGAACCGTACAGTTTTCCGTTCTCTCCTGCAGTGGTCTTAATGACAATGGTCTTCCCGTCTATGCGTTCCTTTATTTCCTGCGCCTCAGCATTCTCATTGAGCATCCTGTTCCTTACGGAACTTTCCCTGCTCTTCATCACACTTAGATTATGTGCAGTCGCTTCGATGGCAAGATTTCTTTTAAAAAGAAAATTCTTTGCATATCCATCCTTCGCATTTACGAGGTCGTTCCTTTTGCCAAGTCCCTTGACATCCTCCAATAAAATTACTTTCATCCTGACTCTCCGATATTTTCTAGTACCAAGAATTATACCATAATTCCCATGCCCCTGTAAGCCTCAACAACATCACCCGGCCAGCCGATCATCCCTGGGATAATTGGCTGACAGGCGGTCCGCCGGTAAAAAAAGACCGGATTTTTTCCGGTCCTTGCTGACTATTCGCTGGTGTATGGCAACAGGGCTATCTGCCTTGCCCTTTTGATTGCTGTGGTCAGCTTGCGCTGGTGCTTTGCACATGTTCCGGTAACTCTCCTGGGAAGTATCTTTCCTTTTTCAGAAATGAGTCTCCTGAGCCTTGGAACATCCTTGTAATCAATATCATCTATTTTATCAACACAGAACTGGCACGGTTTTCTTTTCGGCTTTCTGTATTTAAAATCTTTTCTTTCCGCTCTTTCGTCCATTATGAATTCCTCCTTTCATTTTTATTTAGAAAGGCAGTTCGTCATCGTCATCATCGACTTTGGCGAATCCGTCATCTGCCTGTGACATCTGATCCATCTGTCTTCCTGCAAACTCATTGTTACCGCTGTCTTTCTTTGAATCGGCAAAATATGCTTCTTCAACAACTACGTCGGTTGAGTAGCGCTTTTTACCCGGTTCTTCTTCCCATGAACTCACCTGAAGTCTTCCAGTAACTGCAACACGCATTCCTTTTGTGAAGTAGTTGTTGATGAATTCAGCGGTCTTTCCGAATGCGGTACAACTTATGAAATCCGCATCAGGCTGTCCTTCCCGCTTGAACCTTCTGTCAACCGCAAGTGAAAACTTGACGACTGCCAGATTGCTTGTATTCGAGTATCTGAGTTCAGGTTCACGGACAAGCCTGCCCATTAGTATAACCTTGTTCATTGAATCACCTCATTAATCTTCTTTCTTAACTATAAGGCCTTTGAGAACGCCTTCAGTTATTCTGTAGATTCTTTCAAGTTCAATGGGGAATTCAGGTTCAGCTTCAAATTCCACGAACACATAGTATCCATCCTTCTTGTAATTGATGGGATAAGCAAGTCTCTTTGTACCCCATTCATCAAGGGTCTCAATCTTACCGTTGTGCTCCTCAATCAAAGACTTGATCTTTTCTACAAGACCGTTCCTGGCTTCTTCTTCAATTCCGCAATCGAGTATAAAGATAGTTTCATACTTTCGCATAGTAAATCACCTCCTTCCGGACTACACGGCCCCTTGTGGGGGCAAGGTCGATGCTTTAAGAATTATACATGAACATTTTGAATTATACAAGAAGCTATTCGGTTTTTATGCTAAACTGTTCATGAATATGACTACAGGAGATTGAAGATGTACTATCCATTGCTGTTTGAACCATTGTACAAGGACTATATATGGGGCGGAAGACGCCTTGAAAACCTGGGAAAGAAATTACCCGAAGGAATAGTTGCGGAGAGCTGGGAGATAGCCTGCCATCCTTCAGGCATGGGTGTTGTTTCAAACGGACCCCTGAAAGGAAGGACCTTGCAGGAGCTCATGGATGAATACGGGCAGCAGCTCATCGGAACTGAATTGTCCACCGGAGCTGACAATAAGTTCCCCCTTCTGATTAAGTTAATTGACGCCAGCAAGGATCTCTCAGTGCAGGTCCATCCGAATGATGAATATGCATTTATCAATGAAAACGGCGAACTTGGTAAAAACGAAATGTGGTATGTAGTTGATGCACTTCCCGGAACAAAGCTGGTCTCCGGAGTCAAACCCGGAATCTCCCGGGATGATTTTAAAAAGGCCATCGAAGAGGACCGGGTTGAGGAGTGTCTGAACTTTGTGGAAGTCAATGCAGGTGATTGTTTCAATATACCGGCAGGTCTTGTCCATGCAATCGGAGCCGGGAATCTTATTTGTGAAATACAGCAGAATTCCAATACAACATACAGGGTCTATGATTACAACCGGACCGATGACAAGGGCAACAAACGTCCGCTGCATGTTGAAAAGGCACTCGATGTAATTGATTTTTCCACCAGGGAAAAGATACGATATACCGGACTGACAATCGGTGATGATTCCATCAGAAGGACATTCCTTGTAGCCAATGAATATTTTTCAGTTGAGAAAATATCCTTCACCGATAGTTTTGAAGAAAATACTGAAGGAGAAAGATTCCATTGTTTCACCGTCCTTGATGGTTATATGGAAATAAACGGCACAAGGATTCCAAGGGCACATTCATGCCTGATACCCGCTTCTGCCGGAAAGTATGTTGTTTCAGGGACAGGAACAGTAATCAAATCATATGTTCCCGATCTTCAGAAGAATGTCATGTTCCCGCTTATGGATGCAGGTTATTCAATTGAAGAAATAGAGGAAGCAATCAGGTAAACATTT
>DAINQB010000014.1:0-1880 GCA_036743175.1 Bacillota bacterium
TCGTAGGTTTCGTCGAAGAATGGCCTTGAGCTGCCCTGGGGGAAGTATTCGAGGTATGAGAATGTGCCTGTGGGGTCCATCTGCCAGCCTGCAAGCTTGCGCGCTTCGTCAAGGCTTTCGCCGTCGAGACCTTCTGCATTTAAGGAGGGGAGCCCGAGATTCAGGGGGTCATCTGCCTTTCCGCAGGAAGACATGGTCAATACCAATATTATTAGCAGAATTATTGCTGCGGAACCTGCTTTTTTCATACTCAAACCTCCTGTTGCATTCTACCATATATTTGAATGTATATCATGAAATTATTTATTGTCATTCCCCTCGATGTGAATCATGTAATTAATGGTTTTCTGGTCCTGTATCTGGTAAGTTGCACCGGTTTCATCTGTCACTTCCTTTTTGGTTATAATGTCTGAATATGCAAGGGCATAACCATCGTCATTGAATCTTGTAATGCCTGAAATCTGCAGTTCTTCCAGATATGGAATTCCGTGGGTATCAATCAGGAAACCCGATTTGGACATGCTGTCCTTTACAAAAGCATAGCCGTTGTCAAAGTTGCCTGCAAAGGTGAACTTATCTTCAATGACCATGGCACCTGTCAAGTCGATGTAACCCCAGCGGTTGGATAAATGGTTTTCCAATACTGCAGCATGACCTTCAAAGAACCCGGAAGTCAGAAAATATTCTTCGTCGAACAATCTGTTTCCCTGCATATCATAGAAAATGCATTTTCCCCAATGCACGTAGGGTATATCGCCTTTATAACCTTTGATTTCAGAAACAATGTCCGGGAATCTCTCACTTCCGTCAGCACTAAGATAATGGTATGACTGGTACTTGATTCCATCCATGCTGGTCTTCATCCTTTCTGCAATGAAAAGACCGTCCTTGAAATCTCTTATACTTGAATATATGAAATCCGTCAGCAGATTACCCTCATCATCAATAAGCGCCCAGCGCGCCTCCCCATTGCCTTCTATGACTTCATAGATCTTGACTCTTGCAGATCCATATTTAAAATCCGTTACCTCATTGTATGCGGGTTCAATTACCATGTTGCCTTCTTCATCTATGAAACCCCACTTGTTATCAAGACAGACTGCTCCGAGGCCCTCCTCGAAAAGCCTTGCTTCATCATAAATAGGCTTTATGATATATTCTGCGGCCCTTCCGGGAGTACCAAGGTATACATCGCCAAATGACATGTAACCCCACCTGGCACCTTCACCTGCTTCCCAAATAGTTGTTGCTCCGTTGTCCGCCACCGGTATCAGGAGTTTGTCTATGCTCTTTTCCAGAAGCTGAGGGTTTTCCTCCGGCACTAATCTGCTTTCAACTTTAATCAAATTGTTACCGTCAAATGTGTATTGTCCGAAATATGTTTCCACATCATTGAATTCTGTATCTACCATTTTATTTGAACTTTTACCTGTAATCATTGCAAAACCATTTTGAAATATGGTCGGTGCATATGATATAGGTTCCGAAAGAATGTTGAACTCTTTGTCCATATAGCCATAAATGTATTCATCAAACGCAAAAATCCTGTACATGAAATAGTTGTCATTGTATTCAATGGCAGCATCAACATATGGTCTTTTATTGTCAGCAGCTATATATTCAATGTATGAAAATCTTCCCGATTCATCCATCCTCCAGCCTTCATCTGTGGGTTCCTTTACCTTATCATCAATATTTTGTTGCATAAGGCCACTGATAATAGGTGTGCTCTGATTTCCTTCGTCCTTGCCATTACAGGCCTGAAGAAGCATTATGCCAATGATCAGTACAGTTGCCATTATCCTCTTCATCAATGGGTCCTCCTGTGATAATTTTGTCAAGGTTTATACATTCGGTTCAAATACTGTAACCTCCGGACC
>DAINQB010000014.1:1980-7687 GCA_036743175.1 Bacillota bacterium
ACCCTTTGTTTTCACTTATAGTACACACATTAGTTTTGATTATGGTTATTGGTTTTTCCATTAGTTTTACTTATATCAAAATGTATGAGTGATTCTTAGGCAGACGAATTAACTGCCTTTGTATTTTTTAGGGCACCCTTGGATTAGTTTGTTGCTTGAGTCAATATCATTGATCGGGAGTCAGACCGAAATAGGTTACCTCTGCACCGCTTTCCTTCTCCTCCACTATAAAGACCACATTATCGTAGAAGTCGCTGCCGCTTTCCTCGGGTATGATGTACTGGTTGGGGTATTCTATCTGTGATGAGTCTCCGAGCAGTACTGTCTGGTACATGAAAAAGCCCGGTTCCACCTCAGTTCCGCTTTTTACATGAATGGGGCTCAGGATGAATGCCGTATATTCATCATCCGAAACAAAGAATGTCCCGTCGCCCGTTACATTTATATATTCAAGGATGGCTTCCCTGTGCGTTTCCTTGATCTCCTCGTCAAAATATGGGGTTGCACCGATTTCGTTCAGATAAAGAATGAATTCCCCCAGGTTCCTGCGTTTTTGGATATAGTTGTTGAAGTTCTCCTTCATTATTGCATCGTAGTTTTCAATCCGCTCCTCAAGCATATTTTTCTCTGCCCTTAGAGTGACATTTTCCTCCATGAAGGCATCACGCTCGTATTCCATGGAGCTGAGATTGTGGGTTGTGTCCTCAAGTTCCCTGTCCAACCTGTCCAGCTCTTCGGTTTTAGCTTCAATTTCTGTCCTCAGGTCCTCTATCAGTTCATCCTTTTCAAGGCTTTCACAGCCTGAGAATATAAAAATCAACAAAACAATTAAAGCCGTGGAAACGATTATTCTGCGCATAAGCTCCTCCATTATGGTTTGATTGCAAGTCTATTATATCAAAGGGTGCCCTGAATTTCATTCTATGGCCTGTATTCCCCCATCCGGGCTTTGTTATGTCGTTTCAGATACATGCATCATCCTTTGACGGGGATGAAACAGGATGGTTCTTCTTGTGCCATTTTTTCAAAAGTGATATATTACAATAGAATTTAGCAAAGGGATGTTTATGAACGCAATCCAGGTAAAACAGAAGCTCTTCGGCCAGTTGCCACCAGCATCAAAGATAGTTGTATCCTTCCTGGCTGCCATACTGGTAGGTACGGTTCTTCTGCTGATGCCATTCGCATCAAAGGCCGGTGGAAGCATAGGCCTTATAAATGCATTATTCACCGCCACCAGCGCGGTTTGTGTTACAGGTCTTGTTGTAGCGGACACGGCAACCACCTGGACGGTATTCGGCCAGACAGTGATAATCATTTTGATCCAGATAGGCGGCCTTGGCATCATGACAGCAGCCTATTCCTTTATATTGGTCCTTGGAAGAAGAATGGGTCTGAAGGAAAGGATGACCATCCGTGAATCCCTCAGTGAATTCAATATACAGGGAATCGTAAAACTTTTCAGAACCATATTGATCGCCACTTTTTCCGTTGAACTTGCCGGTGCTGTTCTTCTTTCCACACGGTTCATTCCCGAATTCGGTTTCTGGAACGGTCTTGCAAAAAGCTTCTTCCATTCCATTTCTGCATTCTGCAATGCCGGTTTTGACATCATGGGAACCGAAGGTGCACCTTTTGTAAGCCTTACGGGCTTCAACGGCAGTCCGGTTGTGGTCCTCACAATAGCACTTTTGTTTATAGTCGGCGGCCTTGGGTTTGTGGTTTGGAAGGATCTCATCCAGTATGAAGCCGATGAGGAAGGCGGCCGTAAGAGGTTTCGTTTGAGAAGATTCAAGGACCTGATCCTTCATTCAAAGGTCGTTCTTATAATGACCGGCATTCTGATAGTGGCAGGAACTGTCCTGATCCTCATATTTGAGTATGACAACACCCTTGCAGGCATGGGTTTCCTGAAGAAGCTTGAAAATGCATTTTTCCATTCAGTTACACCAAGAACAGCAGGTTTCAACACCCTTCCCGTGGATGGATTTCTGCCTGAAACACAGTTCATAACAGCAATCCTCATGTTCATAGGTGCTTCACCGGGGTCAACTGCCGGTGGTATAAAAATAACTACTATGGCTATAATATTCTTCTCGATAATATCGTTTCTACGGGGCAGTGAAGAAGTCAATATGCTTAAACGCAAGGTGCCGCAGGCTGTTATCAGAAAAGCCTTCGCCATTTTCTTCGTGGCCATGACTATTGTATTCATCACCACTTTTGTATTATTATTGAGCGGCGCCGGGACCTTCAAGGAATGTATATTCGAGGCTGTTTCGGCGTTTGGAACCGTAGGACTTTCCACCGGAATAACACCGTCACTGCCTTTTGTAGGTAAGATAGCCATAACACTGACGATGTTCATCGGCAGGGTCGGCCCATTGGCACTGGCAGTTTCGCTCTCTCCCCTTACAGTGAAGAAGCCATATCAGTATCCCGAAGGAAAGATAAGCGTAGGATAACGGAGGTTATTTATAATGAATTCATATTTGGTACTCGGATTAGGAAGATTCGGAAAGGCTTTTGCTAAGACATTGTCGGAGCTTGGTCATGATGTCCTTGGAGTTGACAGGAATCCACAGGTTGTACAGGACGTCAGCGAGGAGCTGGCCCATGTCATAACATCCGAAATATCGAACGAGGAATTCCTTAAATCCATTGGTGTTTCTAATTTTGATGCTGCAGTGGTTGCAATCGGAAATGACCTGCAGTCAAGTATTCTTACTACAGCCCTTCTCAAGGAGCTGGGTGCAAAATATATCATATCAAAGGCGCAGAACGACCTTCATGCCAAAGTTCTGATGACAGTTGGCGCAAACAGGGTCATCTTCCCTGAACGGGACATGGGGATAAGGGTTGCGAACAATCTGGCTTCCCATAATATAATCGACAGCATCCAGCTTTCAGGGGACCACAGTATCATGGAAACAAGCATTCCCGAAAAATGGGTTGGAAAGACCATAAATGAGCTTGCCATAAGGGCAAAGTACAAGGTAAATATCCTGGCCGTCCGCAAGGGCGACACCCTTGATATATCACCGGGAGCAGACTATGTCTTCAAAGAGGATGACATAGTTTCCATCATGGGAAAGAACAAGGATCTGAAGGACCTGCAGCACATCAAATAGTTCAATCGGCCTTTTTCAAGTATTGACCTGCAGGTTCGTTTCCATTATCATATTCCGAGGAACGGAGATATTTTTATGTTTTTGATAAAGAACAAATTGGAGAAAATAGGACTTTTTGCTTCCCCCATGCTGTTGCCGTGGGAAGGTGCTGATATGGAAAAGTGGGCAGTTATTGCCTGTGACCAGTACACTTCCGACCCGGACTACTGGGAAGAGGTGGAAAAGACCGTAGGTTCAGCCCCATCAACATTGAAACTGTTTCTGCCCGAGGTTTATCTTGAAACATCACGGGAAAAGAAGATGAATTCTTCAATCATCCGTGAAATGAAGAGTTACCTCAGGAACGGCACCCTCAGGGAGATTGAACCCGGATTCATATATACACGCAGGACCACTGCATATGGAAACGTAAGGAACGGTCTCATGGCATGTGTGGACCTGGAAAGATATTCCTATGAAAAGGGTACCACATCAATGATCCGTCCCACGGAAAAGACCATCGTCGAAAGGATTCCCCCAAGGGTAAAGATACGCGAAAAAGCTCCCCTGGAACTTCCCCACATTCTCTTTTTGATAGACGACCCCGGTAAAACCGTCATTGAACCGCTTGCAAAGACCAGGAATCTTTTCACAAAGCTGTATGATTTCGACCTTATGATGAACGGTGGCAGCATTGAAGGTTACCATATAACCGAGGAAAAAGCGATTTCAAATATTGCAAACGCCATTTCACAGCTGGCGGACCAAAAGGTCTTCGCTGAAAAGTATAATACTGACAAACCACTGCTTCTTTACGCCGTGGGTGACGGCAATCATTCCCTTGCTTCAGCGAAACAGCACTGGGAAAACGTGAAAGCAGGACTTTCTGCTGCTGAGCGTGAAGATCATCCTGCGAGATTTGCACTTGTGGAAATCGTCAACATCCACGATGAAGGAATGAATTTTGAACCGATCCACAGGGTATTGTTTGAAAGCGACATGGATGACATCATCTCTGAAATGGGAAAAATCCTTGAAATTGAAACCTGTGAATATACCGATGCCATGGAACTTGCGGACTTTGTAAAGTCTGAATATGAAAATAAAGACTCTCATACATTCGGATTCGTTTCAGGAGAAAAAATGAAGTCGGTTTCAGTCATGAATTCCGATTACAATCTTGCAGTTGCGACCTTGCAGACCTTCCTTGATACATATATCTCAAGCCATTCAGTTGAAATTGATTTCATACATGATGTGGAAAGCACCCTTGAACTTGCAAAGGATTGCAACACCGCTATTCTTCTGCCTCCGATTGACAAGTCCGGTTTCTTCAGGACCATAATCGAGGAAGGCACCCTTCCCCGTAAGGCGTTCTCCATGGGGCATGCGGACGAAAAACGCTTCTACCTCGAAGCACGAAAGATCATCAAATAACCAACGGGCCCCGGGCCCGTTTTTTTACTGTTTTTCACTGTAAATAATTACCCCTGGGGTAATTATCGTTCGGCTTGATTTCTAACCATACAATAATTACCTCTGTCGTGAATATCGTTTAGTGAGTTTTCTAATTTTGCGATAATTACGTCTGTCGTGATTATCGCTCGGTGAGTTTTCTAACATTACGATAATTACGTCTGTCGTGAATTTCGTTTGGTGAGTTTTCTAATATTGCGATATTAACCTCAGGTGTGATTATTAGTAAAAAAATGGGATCAGAGACCGCTGCCGCGTTTCAGGGAGTTGTTTCCGTATTTGGTCTTTAGAGAGTCCATGGTTTTTTCAAGATTTTCTTCTTTTTTATTTATGACTGTATCGTAGAGGTCCATCTGATGGTCTTCCTTGTCGATTCCGGCAAGACCTATACCCAGTAACCTTATTGGTTTTTTATGGTCCCAGTTGGCCTCCAGCAGCTCGTAACCGGCCTTCAGGATCTCCTTTGTGAGATTTGTCGGGAACACCGTTTTCTGCCTTGTAATCGTCTTGAAGTTGCTGTATCTCAGGGTTATCTGGACTGTCCTGCCCTTTACATTCTTCTGCCTTGCCTGGATTCCCACATCCTCTGCGAGCAGAAGCATCAATTTCCTGGCTTCTTTTATGTCCTCGATGTCCCGTGCTGTTGTTGATGATCTGCTGATGGACGCACTCTTCACCTTGTACTCACCGCAGACTTCGGTGCTTCCGTTTCCGTTTGCCCTTTCATATAGGCCTTCCCCGAAATATTTTAGGATATAGTCAGGATTTGCCCTTGCAATGTCCCCGATTGTATTCAGTCCCATTTTCACCAGGTGGGCAGCCGTGCTTTTACCTACGCCGTGCATATCCCTGACCGGCAGGGGCCAAAGCATCCTTTCCACATCCTTTTTGTACATTTCAGTGATACCAAGGGGTTTCTTCATGTCCGACGCCATCTTGGCAAGGAACTTGTTCTCAGATATTCCTATTGAACACCAAAGCCCCAGCTCATCCTTGATTTCCCTCATTATTCTTTTTGCTATATCGATGGGTGGGCCAAACAGGTCCGTGCTGCCCGTGACATCCATGAATCCCTCATCGATGCTGCTTGGTTCCACCAAAGGTGTGTATCTTCTCAATAT
>DAINQB010000014.1:7787-20620 GCA_036743175.1 Bacillota bacterium
TTTGTTCTTCTCAATAAGGTCATCCACAAGCGGTTTAAGAACCTTGTGATAAGCAACTATCTTCTTGAACATATCCCTGTTAAGCCTCTGATGGCCGTCGCTCCGGCCGAAGTAGCTTTTAAGACCTCTCTTTATGAACTTTGACAGGCAGTCAAAGGTCTTCTGCCTGATGAATAAAACAGTATCTGCAGCTTCAATGCGCATGTCATAAGTTATGCTCTGTGTGCCTTCGATGATCCAGGAATCCTTTTCTATGATTTTTGCAACGGCTTCACGCCATGCTTGTTTCTGGTCCTCGTTGTGCCATTCAGAGTACCTGTCATCCTTGATATGGTATACATCAAGACCGGTTATCCGCCCCAGTTGCGCAGCCAACTTAGCCTTGCCTGCTCCCGGACAACCCATAATAAGTACCTTTTTCATTATTACCTCTTTTAATTGTTATACTTCATTATATCTTTTATACCCTCTCTAGTCAAAATTTGAAACAAAACATCACGGGTTTTGTATTCTCGTGTCTTTGACACAAGCTTTCTTAAACGATAAAATTTCAACAAGGGGGATCCATAATGCATATAGATGAAAAACGACCCAATATCCTGGTCATAATGACCGACCAGCACAGCAGACATTTCCTTGGTTCATATGGAAATGACCTGGTACGCACACCCAACCTTGACCGGCTTGCCAGTGAAGGAATGCGGTTCACGGACGCATATACACCTGCGCCGCTTTGCGTGCCCGGAAGGATGTCTTTTCTTACATCCATGACACCTTCACGGAACCAGGTATGGAACAACAACCATATCCTGAATTCGGGCATCCCAACCTGGGCAACCCTCCTGTCAACTGCAGGTTATGAAACCGCATTGCTTGGACGCATGCACTTCAGTGACATTGACCAGCTCCATGGATTTGAAAACCGCCCTGTGGGAGAACGCCAGGCCGGTCCCGTAGGTTTTTCTCAAAAAGGCGGACCATTCTGGACCCGCTTCCCCGGAAGTACTTCCGGACAGAGCCGCGCCAGTGTCGAGATTGCCGGAAAGGGCCACACCCATTATCAATGGTCAGATGAGGAGAGGACTCGAAAGGCCTGTGAATGGCTTACAGAAAAAGCCGGCTATGGTGAACGCCCCTTTGCCGCAGTAATCGGTTATGTGCTCCCCCACTGTCCATTCATTGCCCCCAAGGATTTGTTTGAATATTATTATGATAAGACCGACATCCCTGAAGCCGAGGCAGACCAGCCGGCAACAATTACACGCTACAGGGATAAACGCGGAATACTGGAACCTCTTTCACCCGAAAGAATCAGGGTTGCCCGTGCGGCATATTACGGCCTTTGCGAGCATGTGGACTCCCTTATCGGAAAGGTGCTGGACACCCTTGACGAAACAGGCCTTTCACAGAATACCGTCGTCATATATACCTCGGACCATGGTGAACTCGCCGGAGAACACGGCTGCTGGTGGAAGAGCAATTATTACGAAGGGAGTGTCGGAGTTCCCATGATTGCAAGGTGGCCAGGTGTCATTGAACCCGGTTCAGTGAGTGCAAATGTCTGCAATCTCATGGACATAGGCCCTACCCTTGCCGAAATTGCAGGCACTTCATTTCCTTACCCCGTGGACGGCCGGTCAATGCTTAAGATCATGACTGAAGGAAGCGATGCAACCTGGGTTGACCAGACCACAAGCGAGCTTGCGGATTTCAACGGCGGTCATTTTGCAAGCAGGATGGTCAGAAAGGGACCATGGAAGCTCTGGGTGTACGGAGATGAAGAAAACCTACCGCCCGCACTGTTCAACCTGGAGGATGACCCTGATGAACTCAACGACCTTGCACTTGACCCGGCATACAAGGAAACATGTGAAGAGCTTCAAAAAATCGCATATGACGGCTGGGAACCGGACGATGTCATTGAAAAAAGTAAAATATACTGGGACTATTTCAGTCTCCTTAGAAAATGGGGCCAGTCCGTTGACCCGGAAGCCCCATATGCTCTGGAATATCCGTCCGATGATTATGAATCGGATGTTGAATTGCTTTGATCAGGCAAAGACTATTCCGTCTTCCCCCATTTTCCTTATCCTTGCAAGGCTCTCAAGATGGATGCCCTTGTCACGGATTTTCTGCCCGCCGGCCTGGAATTCCTTTTCGATTACTATTCCTATGCCTGCAAGTGAAGCACCGGACTGTTCGATTATCTCAAGCAGTGCGTCTATTGCCAGTCCGTTTGCAAGGAAATCGTCAATGATGAGTACCCTGTCGTCAGGTCCCAGATATTTCCTTGATACGTTCATTGTGTATTCCTCGTTCTTGGTGAAGGAAAAGGATTTGGAAGTGTAATTTCCTTCATTCTGTGTGCTGACGGTTCCCTTCTTTGCGAACAGTACAGGTACTTTGTATTCCCTGGCTGTAGCGCAGGCCACCGAAATCCCGGACGCCTCCACAGTGAGAATCTTTGTCAGCCCGAGGTCCCCGAACCTTCTGTGGAATTCCCTTCCGATTTCATCAAGCAGCACCACATCAATCTGGTGATTGAGGAAATTATCCACCTTTAGAATGTTGTTGCCTATTACTACGCTGTCCTCCAGAATCCTCTGTTTTAAAATCTGCATTTTGCTTATCCCCCCGTTTTCATGATTTTATACCAAAGGGTGCCCTGAATCAATGGTTCAGTTTGATTATTGCAGAAAACCTGCGAAGCTGCCCGGATTCCATGGTACCGGAGTTTACCAAAAGAACCTTTGATTTCGCATTGTTCAATTCAGGGCACCCTTTGTGATATAATTGGCAATGGATTTTTGCGAAAGAGGCGCTTTATGAAAAAATATGACATAGCCATCATAGGCAGCGGACCTTCCGGGATCTTTGCAGCCTACGAACTGAATAATCTCCACCCTGAAGCATCCATTGTCATGATGGAAAAAGGCAGATCGATATCCAAGAGAAAATGCCCCATTGTTGAACATAAGGTTGAACGGTGCATCAACTGTGAATCCTGCTTCATCATGGAGGGTTTCGGCGGTGCTGGTGCATACTCCGACGGCAAATTCAATTTCACGACCCAGTTCGGGGGCTGGCTTGATGAATACATGGAGGAGCAGCATATCCTCGACCTCATAGAATACGTTGACTCCATCAATGTCAAGTTCGGCGCTTCATTAAAACGGTATTCAACGGATACTCCTGAAGCCAAGTTAATTGAGAAGAAAGCCCTTGAGAACGACCTTCATCTTCTGAAGGCACAGGTAAAACATCTCGGAACCGAAAGGAACCTTGAAATTCTCAAGCAGCAGTACGATTATCTTGATAAAAGAATCGAACTGATGTGTGACACAACCGTTGACAGAATCGAAAGGACCGATGACGGTTTCAGGCTCACCATAAACGGTGGAGAACCGATTGAATGCCGGTTTCTCATTGCTGCTCCGGGCAGATCAGGAGCGGAGTGGTTCGCAGGCAATTGTTCGGAACTTGGACTCAAGCTTATCAACAATCAGGTGGACATCGGTGTAAGGGTTGAGCTTCCCGCAAGGATATTCGAGCATCTGACTGATGCAGTTTATGAAGCAAAGCTTCTATACAGAACCAAGCTGTACGGTGACGTGGTCAGAACCTTCTGCATGAACCCATACGGCCATGTTGTTGCAGAAAATGTCGATGGAATCGTAACCGTCAACGGACACAGCTATGCAGACCCTGAGCTTCGAAGCGATAATACTAACTTTGCCCTGCTTGTCAGCAACCGGTTTACCTACCCCTTCGACCAGCCGTATCAGTACGGAAAAAGAATCGCCTCATTGTCCAACATGCTAGGAGGCGGAGTGCTGATCCAAAGGTTCGGAGACCTTATAAAGGGACGCAGGAGCACAGAACATCGCCTGGAGCAGAGCTTCACCAAACCTACTATGAAGGCGACCCCCGGAGACCTGAGCCTTGTACTTACGAAACGCCATCTGGACAACATAATTGAGATGATTTATGCACTTGATAAGATTGCTCCGGGAATTGCCAATTATGACACCCTTCTCTATGGAGTGGAAGTCAAGTTCTACAGTTCAAGGATAGAGCTGGACAGCAACCTAGAAACAGCCGTCCCCAACATGTTTGCAATCGGCGACGGAGCCGGAATTACCCGAGGATTGTCCCAGGCCGGTGCCAGTGGGATACATGTAGCCCGTGTAATTTCATCGCGTCTGCCAAAATAGGCAAAAAAATCGCAAATTATCCCAGGGATAATTTGCGATTTTGAGCATAGTTCTGGTTATAGTATGATCATTTCCTTTGATGATTTATTGAATACGAGTGGATTTTTATCCCTGACCATCACAAGGTTCTCAATGCGTACTCCTCCCAGGCCCTCGACATAAATTCCCGGTTCAACTGAAAGGACATTGCCGTTTTCTATGGGGTATGGGTAAGTCGCTGAAAGCCTTGGCATCTCATGGACCTCTATTCCAAGTCCGTGGCCAAGTCCGTGGCCGAAGCACCCTTCATACCCGGCATCATATATTATATCCCTGGCAATCCTGTCAATCTCCAGACCTGTCAGCCCTGCATGGACCATCTCCTCTGATGCACATTGTGCTTCCAGCACGATTTTATAGATATCCTTCATTTTACCGGCAGGTTCTCCTGCAAAAACGGTTCTGGTCATGTCTGAGTTATATCCATCAACCAGTGCCCCGAAGTCCATGGTGACCGGGTCACCTTTTTCTATGACCTTATTTGAAGCATGGCCGTGGGGCATGCTGGAGCGTTTTCCCGAAGCTACAATTGTTTCAAATGCCGGTGCGGAAGCACCGTTCTTCCTCATGTAATATTCTATTTCGGCAGCCACCTGGTTTTCCGTCATTCCGGGTCTTATCAACCCAATGATGTATTCAAATGCTTTTTCTGCAAGGTCAACAGCCACCTGTATTTTGCTGGCTTCGGCAACATCCTTTATTTCCCTGATTTTGCCCAGTTTCGCCTGTACACCTTTGTAACTGCATGAGGTCTTTTCAACCCAGCCTGAGTACCTTCCCTGGGAAACATCCTGCTCCTCGAAACCTGCAAGTTCTATCTTCAGTTCCCTGAGCTTTTCCAAAAGATATACTTCCGGTGACCTTTCACACATCTCGACAGTATAGCTCCTGCCGCAGACTTCCCTGGCGTTTTCTATATACCTGAAGTCCGTTGCAAAGAAAGCCTTTCTCTCAGTGACAACCGCCACTGATGTACTTCCGGCAAAGCCTGTGAAATAGAATGTATTTGGTCTGGAGGTTATTATAACGCAGTCCAGCTTCTCTTCCTTCATCATGCTTCTCAGCTTCTTGATTCTTTCTTTCATTCAATCCTCCAATATTTCATTCAAAACGGCTGAGACACTCCTTGCCATTCTGAGAAAACCAATGTCATTCGGGTGTGTTCCATCAACGGTGCATGCATCCCTGTCTTCCGTACCGAACAAGGTTCGGCCGTCAATGAAGTAAACATTTTCATCTCCGGAAGAAAGGGCATTCATGTATGTTGTCATTACAACCTGTGCATTATATTTCGCTATATCCCTCCACTTTTCATAACCCGGTCTTGACATCATTACAACCGGTAATTCCGGCTTGGCCCTGCGTATTGTTTCGAAAAATGGCTCGTGGGTTGCTTTAAGGAATTCCGTATCCGGTGCATTATGGTCGTAATCATATACAAAGGCATCAATGTCCAGGGTGCTTATATATTCTGCAACCGCAATGTCTCCCCTGGCATTACCTGAAAACCCCAGGTTTATTACAGGTCTTCCTGTAAGTCTTCCTGCAATGTTTACATAACTGTTTCCAGGCCTTGACGCACATCCGCCCTGGGTTATTGATGAACCATAGAACAATATCGGTTTCTTTTGTTCAGCAGGCTTTCTATTCAGGGCACCCTTGTCTGTTTCAAATAAAAAAGAAGTTACGGAATTGTAGAGCGGAAAGCAGATATCAATCAGGTTCATCCGTTTATCCCTGCTTATTTCAACTGTCCCGTCAATTTTTGTGCTGTTCAATTCCGGTCTTACGTTATTAATAAAAATACCGTTCACATAGACATCGAACCCGCTTGAAGCGCTTATGGGCATATGTGCATAGCCCGCCACCTCACCGTTTGCTGCAATGATCCGCAGGTTCTTTGAATCCGTTTCAAAGCGCACTCGGATGCCTGACGTGTTGCACGCCAGATTTTCAAGTCTTGGAACCTTCCCAATCACTTCCCTTGGCAGCCTTATGTATTCTTCATTTGATGCGCAACCTGTAATTACAGCGATTTCACTTAGTTGTCTGATGTTCATCCAGAACCTCCGTAAGATAGTCTATGGCCTCAAGATAGCCTTTGAATCCATGTCCTGATATCATCCTGTCACAGCTTCGGGCCGTAATCAGTATGCTTCTGAAATCCTCCCTGTTCAGCACGTCCGATATATGTACCTCCACCTTTGGAATATCGACATCGGCAAGGGCATCCATTATCGCATAGCTGTAATGTGAGTATGCCCCGGGATTAATGACTATTCCATCATAATCCTCACCGGCCTGCTGGATATAATCGATTATTCTGCCCTCCGAGTTGCTTTGGAAACATCGTATGGACACTTTCTCTGTGTTTTTCTCCTCTATCATCTGCAGGAGTTCCATATATGTGCCGGTTCCGTACTGTTCAGGATCCCTGCTTCCCAGTTTATTCAGGTTGGGGCCGTTTATAACCATCAGTTGCATCATGGTACCTCCTTTTCATAAACAATGCATCCTCAGCCATTGTTCCTGCCGATTCAGAAATAATGACGGGACTCATGTCATATTTCAGCAATACCGGAACCAGATGGTCGAACTCAGGGCCATAGTCGGTGTCCGCCATGGTCCAGTGTCTTTTCTCCCCGCCCTTTTCAGTGAATTCAATCCTGCTGAAATGCACGTGAAGGTTTCTGGTCCTTTCCCATCCTATTCCGTCTGCAAGTTCAATGATAACACTTTCGAAGGACTCAGGCGAATCCAGGGCACCCTTTGTACGGGAATTCAGGTGTCCGAAGTCAATGGTTGGCACAATAGAGTCACTGAGTCTGCAAAATGCAATGATTTCAGCAAGGTTTCCGAGTTGATTGATCTTTCCCATGAGCTCGGGAGACAGTATTTCTGCGTTGCTGTAAATCTTCAGCATGTCAGCAAAGACCGGAAGGGCTCTTTTCATCGCACCATCCCTGCTGTCACTGCCTATGCCTCCCGGATGCACCACAACCCTCGATGCTCCCATCCAGTTTGCTGCTTCGAGGGACTTTTCGATATGGCTGTAACTTTTGTCGAGTTTTTCCCTGTCGGTTCCCGCAAGGTTTATATAGTATGGTGCGTGGATGCTGAGACTGACTCCGTTGCGCTTGGCTTCACCACCGATTTCAACAGCCGTCTCTTCCTTTAGGAATACTCCCCGGCCGCACTGGTATTCATAGGCATCCAAACCCATTTCTGCAAGCCATGAAAAAGCCTCATATGTATGCTTATATCCCTGTTCATAGAATGATTCTGAATTACCGGCGGGTCCGAAACGAATCATATGGACTCAATCCCCCCTGCATATTTTTCAAGGATTCTTTTCTCGAATCTTCGCTTGAATCTGACGAACAGAATCTCGTTGGAATCCAGGTATCTGGTAAGCACGGTGACAAAGCCGGCCTTGACTCCTCCCTTGATGTCTGTGAAAAGCTGGTCGCCCAGGATTGCGCATTTGTCATGGGGAAGTCCCATGTGCCTGGCAGCCCGGTCATATCCCTTTCTCCCCGGTTTTCCCGCAAGCCCTATTCCATGTATACCGAGTTTGTCCATGAAGAGCTCAGTCCTGTGTTTCCTGGCATTGGATAAGATGCAGACATTAAAACCTGCATCACGTACCTTTTCAATCCATTGGACGGCATCTGGTCCGGGTTCCCTTGTATTCATGGGCACCAGCGTGTTGTCAATGTCCACGGCAATTCCCCTTACACCTTTTTCGTAAAGTTTTGCAAGATCCACATCAAAGATGCTGTTTGAGATATAGTCCGGCAGATAACGGTACATTCTGACCTCATTTGCTTTGAAATATTCATTTCATTTTAGTATAATATGTTTTAGTCAATATTATCATAAAGGGGTACATAAATGAATATTTCTTTTACCGAATCAAAACACCTGAAGGACAAACCCTGGGGCAAGGCCCTCGGCTTTGGAAAACATACCACAGATTATATGTTCATAATGGACTATAACGAGGAAAACGGCTGGTATGACCCGAAGATTGTTCCCTATTCACCCATACCCCTTGACCCATCCACCTGTGTGCTTCATTACGGACAAGGTGTCTTTGAAGGTCTGAAGGCCTATAAGACAGATGATGGCCGCATTCTTTTGTTCAGGCCTGACCAGAATGTAAAACGCCTGAATTCATCATGTGACCGCACCTGCATCCCCATGATGGATGAGGATGATGTCCTTGAGGCAATAAAGGCTTTGGTAAAGCTGGAAAAGGACTGGATACCTGAGGATGAGGGGACCTCTCTTTATATCCGTCCCTTTGTCATTGCCACCGATCCTTTTCTTGGTGTTCATCCATCACATACGTATATGTTCATGATAATCGTCGGTCCTGTAGGGAATTATTATCCCTCCGGCCTTAATCCCGTTAAAATATTCGTTGAGGACGAATATGTCAGGGCTGCACCGGGCGGAACCGGAACGGCAAAGACCATGGGAAATTATGCCGCAAGCCTCAAGGCTCAGGACAAGGCCGAGAAGAAGGGTTTCATACAGGTTCTGTGGCTTGACGGAGTACACAGAAAATATGTCGAGGAAGTCGGCGCCATGAATGTTTTCTTCAAGATTGACGGCAAGATTGTTACGCCCAATTTGTCCGGCAGTATCCTTTCAGGTATAACCAGGATGTCCTGCATCGAACTCTTGAAAAAACGCGGCTATGATGTTGAGGAGCGTCCAATTTCGATTGATGAACTGATTGAAGCCCATGCGAACGGAAAGCTTGAGGAGAGTTTCGGTACCGGTACTGCAGCTGTCATATCACCCATCGGCGAGCTTATGTACAAGGGTCGGGATTATGTTATAAACAATGGCAAAATCGGTGAAGTTACATCAATGCTGTATGATACCCTCACCGGAATTCAGTTTGGCAGACTTGATGACGAGTTCGGTTGGACCGTAGAGGTTATTTAGTGGACAAAAACAAGGGAATATTGTTTGCCGCACTGGGTGCCCTGATATGGAGCACCGGTGGTGTGTTCATCAAGCTTGTTGATGCACCGGGTATTTACATATCTGCAGCCAGGTCCCTGGTTGCAGGGTTGATATTTCTGCCTTTTGTAAAATTCAATAAAATCAAATGGAGCTGGAGCATTTTATTATTGCTCCTTTCCTTTGCATATACCATGATTGGATTTGTGGTTGCCACAAAGCTTACAACTGCAGCTAATGCAATAATCCTTCAATATACCACTCCAATCTGGCTTTTTCTCTATTACTCATTTCGTAACAGATCCTTCAGTAAAAGGAAAATCCTGCCTGTTGCACTTGTAAGCCTTGGTATTGTCATTTTCCTGTTTGAGCCTTCGCAGGGAACCAATATGACAGGAAATCTGCTGGCATTGTCAACAGGTATATCCTTTGCTTTTGTCGCCCATTATTCAGCCAAGGACCATGGGATAGACGGACCGGGCCTTATTTCCCTATGCAATTTGACCACTTTCCTGCTTGCCCTCCCCTTCATATCCAATGTAACGGGGATAACAATGTCCCTTGACCTGCTGGGCATCATAGGAATTCTTTTCCTCGGAGTGTTTCAGATTGCACTGGGCTATGTATTCTACATGAAGTCTTTGAAACTGATATCCCCGCTGGATACTTCCTTGATATGCCTGATAGAACCACTTACAAATCCTGTTTGGGTCCTGATTTTTGTAAAGGAAGTGCCTTCTACATTTGCATTGACAGCATCTGTTTTCGTAATTGCAGGGATACTTGTGAATATATTGCAGGCCCGAAGTTCAAGAAGGGTCAGGATTCCATGATATTCTTCATGTTGAGTCCCAGGATTTTCCTCTTGTCATCATCTGGTATCTTAGCATAAGCAACGGCTCCGAGGCTGAATGTAACATCCAGGGCTGACATATCTGATCCGTAGATTATTTTTTCAGCTCCGGCTGCCTCGACTATTCTTCTGATGTTGTCAAAGCCTATCTCTGCACAGGTATTTATGTACATATTCTCATATTTTCTTGCCAGCTCAGCGTATTCAAAGATGCAATGTCCCTCAAGGAACTTAATATTCCTGTACTTTTTCAGTAAGGGTTCAAGCCTGGCAGGTGGTCCGAAATAGTGGTGGAGCAGTATTCTGCCCCTGGAGTCCAGATATTCCAGCATTTCTGCGAACCTTGGTTCGTTGAGGTCATGCTTTTGTCTGTAGACATGCATCTTTATCCCAAGGTCAAGCCCCATTGCCTCGCCCCTCTTTATCTCTTCCACATAATTACCATAATTGGCCGCTATTGTTACGTATCCCCTGAACAACTGTGGGTTGCTCTTAACATATGATGCAGTAATGTTGTTGGCTTCAAACGGGTCCCCCACAACACCTGCTCCCCTTGTGCAGATACATGCAGTATCAATACCGATACGATCAAGGGTGCCCTCGATTGCATGAATGGAATCCCCATGGGTTATCGTCGGCATCGCGTGTCCGACATGGCAATGGGAATCAATTATCAATTCGCCTTCAAGTCTTCTGCCTTCCTTTACAATCTGGAGTATTTTGCTATTCATGTGCAATTCCCAGCAGCCTTTCCACGTTTCTTCCGGCAATGGCAATTTTGTCTTCAATGGGGATATCCGCATAATTGATATATGTCATGAAGGCACCGGGCTCAAGGATGGGTGTGTAGGTTCCGAATACGAGCTTCTCACTACCAAAGTTATTGCATATATGTTCGATTGTCCCGAAACCAAAACTGCTGCATTCCAGGTACACATTGTCTGTCTTTGCAAGCAAGGCATATTGCTTTCTTTGCGTCTGCATTCCCGGGAGTACAATTATGAACCGGTTTTGGGGAAAAGCGTGCGCCAGCTCAAATATCGCATCATAATCAGGAGAAAAGTCCCAGGTTGAATATGGAAGCATGCTGTCATTGTAGTCGATGAAATCAAGGATAACCGGAAAATGATATTTTAGGGCACCCTTGAAAGTTTCCTCTACGGAATAGGGTTTAAGGCTGAAGTTATTAAGCCTTGGAAACATCCTTATTGCCTTGAAGTCTGCGTTAGCAATCTCCTTGAAATATGTGTCCGCCGCATACTCACCGGTGTCTGAGGGAACAACTACTGCACAGCCATGAAGGTTGGATATACCTGATATTTCTTCTGCGAGCCTTTCATTCCCTCCCCGCCAGTCCGAGAGTGCCTGATTATGAAAAATCAGGGCACCCTTGATTCCGCAGTACTTCATATGTGCAGTAATTTCTACTGCAGTATGGATCTTTGAATCATTTGGGTTGTTTGCCCTTCCAAGGCGGACATTGCAGTCAAAGAATTCAATTTTCATGTAATTCTCCAATGTTTTTCCTGATTTTTTCAATTGCATATATCAATTTCATGCAGTCCTCAGGCGCACTTAGTAAAAAGTTGTGGTGCACATTGATTATTTCTTTATCATATGCTTTTTCGGCAACCGGCATGCTGTATTGGCCAGGGTTTATTGATTTTATATACGCTTCTGAACTCTTATGGGTTTTCTTGTTAAGGGGATTGTATAAGGGACTCTTGTTCAAAGGACGATATGGCATATTGAACATGACGCTGCCATCCAGCTCCGCAGACAGGGCTTCCAAGAATCTGTCCCTGCTTATTCCCTCCCATTCATTCTCATCGTATTTAAGAGTCCATTGATAGACAGCCTGCATGGTTATTTTCCGGCTGCGCTTCATCGTTTTTATTCCAAGGGTGCCCTGAATCTGCGTTTCAAGATAATTCATTGTCTTCTGCCGCAGTTTATTCTGTTCATCCAGTCTTTCAAGCTGGGCCAGGGCCACTGCTGCCTGGAATTCAGTCATCCTGTAGTTGCCGCTGTGCATGACATTGGTACTGTTTTTGTAGTCCCTGCCGCAATTCTTAAGCGATTGGAGGTATTCATATAGTGTCTTGCTGTTTGTTGTCAGCAACCCTCCCTCTCCGGAATTTAAAATCTTGGAACCTTGCAGGCTGAATGATCCGATGTCTCCTATGGTGCCAACCTTTTTGCCCATCCATTCAGAACCGTGCTGATGTGCACAGTCTTCAATGATATGCAGGCTGTTTTCTTGTGCAATTTCTGATATTTCGTCCATTTCACAAACACATGAATACAAGTGGACAGGTATTATGCATTTCGTATTAATATTTAGGGCACCCTTGATTTTTTGAGGATCGATTGTATATGTTTCAGGGTCTATATCCACCAGAATCGGAATGGCATTTACGTCAAGAACCACTGAAGCAGTTGCCTGCCATGTCAGTGCAGGTACTATGACTTCATCTCCGGGGCCAATTCCAAGTGCTTCCAGTGCTAATCTCAGTGTATGGGTGCCATTGGACGCTGCAACGGCATGCTCTGCACCACAAAAGGCCGCAAAGCTATTCTCAAGTCTTTCCTCAAAGGGACCTAAATATGCCCAGTAACCACTTTCCAATGCCTGGTTAAGGTATTCCCTCTCCCTGTCACCAAAGTGTGGCCATGCAACAGTATCAACTTTACCTATGGACTTCCCGCCATTGATAGCAAGGTTTGACATATACTCCCCCATGAATATT
>DAINQB010000014.1:20720-40772 GCA_036743175.1 Bacillota bacterium
AGCATCGGGTTGAATTCATGAAGGTCATCAATTTTTGTCTTGAGGGCTTCTACTGACATTCCCATTTCTCCTGCAAGCTCCTTGATGTCCTCTTCTTCCTTCGGGAGGAATTCATGAAGCGGCGGATCCAGGAATCTTATTGTAACAGGACGTCCTGCCATAGCCTTGAATATTCCTTCGAAGTCTTCCTGCTGGTATCCTTCGATTCCCTCAAGGGCCTCTTCCCTCTCTTCAACTGTTTCAGCAAGGATCATCTTTCTGAAATTCTTTATTCTGTCGGTTTCGAAGAACATGTGCTCTGTTCTGCAAAGGCCTATGCCTTCTGCACCGAACTTGACTGCAGTTGCAGCATCAGCAGGTGTATCAGCATTTGTCCTTACCTTGAGGGTTCTTACTTCGTCAGCCCAGCTCATGAATTTTGCAAAGTTTCCTGAAACTTCAGGTTCCTGGGTGGGAAGCTTGCTTCCGTATACTTTTCCTGTTGATCCATCAAGGGAAATCCAGTCGCCTTCGTTGAATCTATGTTGTCCGATCGTGAAGAATTTTGCTTCTTCATTTATCTTGATATCTCCGCATCCGGATACACAGCATGTTCCCATTCCTCTTGCAACAACAGCTGCATGGCTGGTCATTCCGCCTCTTGCAGTAAGAATTCCCTGTGATACATGCATTCCTTCGATGTCTTCAGGTGATGTTTCAAGCCTTACGAGGATAACGTGCTTTTCACCCTTTGCAAATGCTTCTGCAGCTGCTTCGGCAGTGAAATAAATTTTACCCGTTGCAGCACCCGGTGAAGCAGGCAGTCCGCTTGTAAGAGGTTCTGCAGCCTTGAGTGCCTTGGGTTCGAATGTAGGATGAAGCACTGCGTCAAGCTGCTTCGGGTCTACCTTCATCAGAGCCTGTTCCTTTGTAAGCATTCCTTCTTCAACCAGGTCTACGGCTATCTGAAGAGCTGCATTCGCTGTTCTCTTTCCGTTCCTTGTCTGAAGGAGGAAAAGTTTGCCCTTTTCAATTGTGAACTCTATGTCCTGCATGTCGTGGTAGTGGTTTTCCAGATTCTCCGCTATTTCAATGAACTGGTCATAAATTGCCTTGTTGGTGTCCTTCAACTGTGAAATCTTCTGAGGTGTCCTTACACCTGCAACAACGTCCTCTCCCTGTGCGTTCATAAGGAATTCGCCCATGAGGACCTTTTCGCCGGTGGATGGATTTCTTGTAAATGCAACGCCCGTTCCGGAATCATCGCCCATGTTTCCATAGACCATTTCCTGTACGTTGACTGCTGTTCCGATGTCACCGGGGATATCATTGAGCCTTCTGTAGATGATTGCCCTTTCATTGTCCCATGAACGGAAAACAGCCTTTATTGCTTCCATGAGCTGTTCCTTCGGATCCTGCGGGAAGTCAGTGCCCATTTCATCATGATAGAGCTTTTTGAATATTTTAGTTACTTCCTTCATGTCCTCGCCTGTCAGCTCGGTATCAAATTCAACACCCTTTGCTTCCTTGAATGCGTCAAGCTTTCTTTCGAAGATCGCCTTGTCTACACCGATGACTACATCTGAGAACATCATGATGAACCTTCTGTAGCTGTCATATGCGAACTTGGGATTGTTTGTAAGCTCGGACAACCCTTCGACAACAACATCATTGAGGCCAAGGTTCAGAACCGTATCCATCATTCCGGGCATCGAAACCTTTGCTCCGCTTCTAACTGAAACCAGGAACGGATTCGTGGGATCCCCGAGTTTCTTGCCGACGATTTCCTCTGTTGTTGCCAGGGCCTTCTGGATTTCTTCCTGAATGTCATCGGCAATGACCTTGCCGTCTTTGTAATACCTGGTACATGCTTCGGTGGATACTGTGAATCCCCTGGGGACCGGCAGACCAAGGCTGGTCATTTCAGCCAGGTTTGCGCCTTTGCCACCAAGCAAGTCCTTCATTTTTGAGTTTCCCTCCGTAAAGAGGTATACATACTTCGCCATTATCTTATTTCCTCCAAATTAATATTTCATTTTATCATCAAGGAATTCCACAACCTTGTCGATGGGTATCCTTTCCTGCTCCATTGAGTCCCTGTGCCTTACCGTAACGCAGTTGTCTTCAAGTGATTCAAAGTCAAATGTAAAGCAATACGGGGTTCCAATTTCATCCTGTCTTCTGTATCTTTTGCCGATGCTTCCTGTTTCATCATACTCACAGGTATATTTTGCAGATATGGTTGCAAATACTTCCTCGGCCTTTTCACCAAGCTTCTTGGAAAGAGGCAGAACCGCAGCCTTATAAGGCGCCAGTTGGTTAGAGAACCTCATGACTGTCCTGACATCCCCGTCGCCAAGGTCTTCCTCATCATAGGCTTCGCAAAGGAATGCCAGCAGCATCCTTTCAACACCAAGAGAAGGCTCTATGCAATACGGTACATACTTCTCGTTTGTAACGGGATCAAAGTATGACATGTCCTCACCGGAATATTCAGCATGCTGCTTCAGGTCAAAGTCGGTCCTGTCGGCAATGCCCCAGAGTTCGCCCCAACCGAAGGGGAACCTGTATTCAAAGTCAGTGGTTGCATTGCTGTAATGGGACAGTTCCTCGGGTGAATGGTCACGCATCTTTATGTTTTCTTCACTGATGCCAAGACCTATCAGCCAGTCGTGGCAGAAATTCTTCCAATAGTTGAACCATTCAAGGTCCGTACCGGGTTCGCAGAAGAACTCAAGCTCCATCTGTTCGAATTCCCTGGTCCTGAATATGAAATTACCCGGTGTGATTTCATTCCTGAATGATTTTCCTATCTGACCGATTCCAAATGGTATTTTCTTCCTTGTGGTACGCTGTACATTCTTGAAGTTGACGAAAATACCCTGTGCCGTCTCGGGCCTAAGGAATATTTCGGCTGCGCTGTCCTCGGTTACGCCCTGGAATGTCTTGAACATCAGGTTGAACTTCCTGATATCGGTGAAGTTGCTTTTACCGCAGGACGGGCATGGAACATTGTGCTCCTTCAGATAATCAATCAGCTGAGTTTCATCCATTGATTCTACATGGACCTCAATGCCCTTTTCCTTGTTGTAATCCTCTATTATCTGGTCGGCCCTGTGCCTTGTCTTGCATTCCTTGCAGTCAATGAGAGGATCGCTGAATCCACCGATATGACCCGATGCTTCCCATACCTTGGGATTCATCAATATAGCACAGTCAACGCCTGTGTTATATGGATTCTGCTGGATGAACTTGCTCCACCAGGCTTTTTTGACATTGTTCTTGAGCTCAACGCCCAACGGACCATAATCCCATGCATTGGCAAGGCCTCCGTATATTTCGGAGCCCGGGAAAATGATTCCCCTTCGTTTTGCCAGGGATACTATCTTGTCCATGGTTTTTTCTGTAGCCATATATTCTCCCGTCTATTCTGATGCCGTAGTATCGCCCTTAGGAATTTCTATGTACCCTTCTCCCTTTGGTACACATATTACGTTTCCTCTGTTAAGTTCATGGGTTGCGATGCTAAGTGTATTGGTTTCGCTGCCCTTGAAGAAGGTCCTTGATCCGTCGTTCAGCATCCTTGCTCTTTTGGCAACTGCCATTACAACGGAAAATCTAACGCCTATCTTCTTCTCAAGTTCTTCGAGTGATGGGTATAGTATCATTTGATCTCTCCTTTATATAGTTCATCCAATATGCTTGGATTTCTTCTGTATTTCATTCTTTCTGCCTTAATTATTGTCTTTACTTCACCGACAGCCGTCTCAAGGTCATCATTGACTACAACATATTCATAATCACCAACGTGCCTGAACTCGGAATATGCATAATCAAGTCTTTTCCTGAGGGATTCCTGGCTTTCGCTTCCCCTGTTCTTTATACGGTTTTCCAGTTCTGCAATGGACGGAGGAAGTACAAATATCATGACTGCATCCGAGTAATTCTTCCTGATGCTTATGGCTCCGGCCACTGTGATATCAAGTATGACATCAGTACCGTTTTCAGTTGCTTCCTCAATATATTTCCTGGGTGTGCCGTAATAATTTCCGCAGTATTCATCCCACTCAAGGAGTTCGGAGTCATTTATCATCCGTTCAAACTCCTTCCTGCTGATGAAATAATAGCTTTTTCCGTCTACTTCGCCGTTTCTTGGTTCCCTGGTTGTGGCCGAAACAGAATGCCTGATGTTGGAATCATCTGACATCAAACGGTCAATTATGGCCCCCTTACCTGTGCCCGACGGTGCGGAAACAACTATCAGCATGCCCTTTTCAGCCATTCGACTCGTCCTCCGTGGTTTTGTCATCAAGCCTGTGGCCTACGGTTTCCGGCTGAAGTGCTGAAAGAACCACATGTCCGCTGTCGGTGACTATGACCGCCCTTGTGCGTCTTCCGTAGGTTGCGTCAATCAGACTTCCCTTGTCCCTGGCTTCCTGTATCATTCTTTTTATCGGCGCTGATTCCGGGCTTATAATTGATATAATCCTCGAAGTGGACACCATGTTTCCAAACCCTATGTTAATTAACTTCATACCTTCGCCCCCGGTATTTTATTCTATGTTCTGCGCCTGTTCCCTGAGCTTCTCAACGATGTTCTTGAGTTCAATTGCACTGTTGGTAAGATCGATGGAAACAGATTTGGATGCTATAGTATTTGATTCCCTGTTCATCTCCTGAATTATGAAATCAAGCTTCCTGCCTATGTTCCTTTTGGGAAGATTTTCCTCAAACTGGCTGATGTGGCTTCGAAGCCTGGTTATTTCCTCATCAATGCAGCTCCGGTCTGCAAAATATGCAACTTCCTGTGCAAGCCTTGCTTCATCAAGAGTGGCATCATCGGTCAGTTCCTTGATCCTCTCCCTAAGCTTCTGGGCATAGGCCGATGTTATTCCTTCGGAATATTTTTCGATTTCAGCAACCGTCCCATTCATTTCACTTACTTTCAGAAGCATGTCCTTTTCAATTGCACGGCCCTCCGTCTCCTTCATTTCCATTAGGTTGTCTATGGCTGACCTGACCGCTGAAGTCACGTAAGGAGCAAGCATTTCTTCATCGGGTTCAGTCTCATCGATGGTCAGCAGATTGGGAATTGATGCTATCATGGACAGGTCTGCCTTTCCCCTCAGGCCGTATTTCTTCCTGAGCTTTGAAAAGGCCTCAATATATGCGGCGACGGTGTCTTCATCCACCTGTACTTCCTTTTTGTCTGTATACTCCCCGCGGATACCTACGTAAATGTCTATCTTGCCCCTGTCAATCCTGTCCTTGAGCATGGCTCTGACCTTTTCCTCCATGAAGGAAAGGCCTCTGGTACATTTGAAATTTACATCCAGGTATCTGCTGTTTACAGACTTGATTTCCACTTTTACTGATATGTCACCATTGTCCAGTACGCTCTTGCCGTACCCGGTCATACTAACCGCCATTCATCTACCTCACTTTGCCTTGAATCATTATAACATAAAGGGCCTGGATTTCCAGTATTTTTTGTTTGTTTCTCCGATATACTGCCTTTTACTGTAGTATGCTTGCCTTTTCTTGCTTTTTCAGTCTTTTTGACCTAGTTCACCGTATTCATACATAGCTGCAACAGTAACAAAAAATCCTGCTGTTTCAGCCTTTAATATCCTTTTACCCAAAGAAACGCTGTACAGACCTGCAAGCTTTGCAATTTCCCACTCAACCGGGCTGAAACCCCCTTCAGGACCGATGAACACATTGAGAACTTCTGTATCCGGATGCCTCCCGAGGAATTGTTTCAGTTTAAGGGTGCCCTCTTTTACATAACAGATAATCGAGGGTTCCGCTCCTTTTGGCTTTTTCAAAGCCTCGGAAAATTGCACCGGATAGAAAACCACCGGTATCCTGCTTCTTCCGGATTGTTTTGCAGCTGATTCAGAAATCTTGTTCCATCTTTCCACTTTTCTGTCAATTTTGTTTTCGGGTATGTCGATGACAGTATGTTCAGTAATTATAGGCTGTATGGATGCCGCTCCCGCTTCTACGCACTTCTGTATGGCATATTCGAATCCTTCGCCCTTTGTAATTGCCATGAAGATATTTACCTGGAGCTTTGGTTCGTTGTTGTTTTCCATTTGGCTTACCACTTCAACAAGCACCGCATCATTTTCAAGGTTCAGAACCCTGGCAGTGAAGTCATTGCCTCTTCCGTCGCAAAGCACCACCATGTCATTTTTCTTGATTCTCAGGGATTTTTTCAGATGTCGGGCATCATCCCCTGTTATATATGCGGTGCGTCCGGGCAGGAGTTCGTATTCCGTCACAAAGAATCTAGGCATCAGCAATTATGGCCGTCCACTCATTCTTTCTCAGCACGTTTCTGATTTTGAAACCAGATAGTTCAAGCTGCCGCATGACATCATTCTCTCTTTCGATGATGATTCCCGAGCAGACAAACCTTCCCCCTTCCTTCAGAATTCCCCTGACCTTAGGTGCGATTTCGATGATTACATCAGAAATTATATTCGCGGCTACCACATCAAAAACAAAGGGTGCCCTAAAATTCATTTTTTTAAAGAGGGTTTCTGCTTCGTAAAGGTCTGCTTTTAAAACAGTGGCAGATTCTATCTTGTTTACTGTGAGATTCTCCCTTGCTGTCCTGACTGCGGCTTCATCTATATCGATTGCCGTAATGCTTTTTGCCCCTGCCCTTGCTGCTACTATTGAAAGTATGCCGGTTCCGGTTCCGATGTCGAGGAATGTGTCGCCTTCTGCAATGTTTTCTTCAACCAGACCAGCACATAACGCTGTTGATTCATGGGTGCCTGTCCCGAAAGCCATTCCGGGATCCATGATAATTTCATTGTCCTTTGGGTCCTCCTCGACTTCCCACGAAGGAATTATCATGAGTTTTTCAGTCAATTGGAAGGCTTTGTAATACTTCTTCCAGTTCTCATTCCACTGTGAATCATCGACTTCCCTTGCGAAAATTTCAACATCGGGGAATTTTACTTTTAGGGCACCCTTGGTTTTTTCAAAATTTTTTAAGGACGGGAAATATGCCGTAACCCGGTATTTTGAGAGTAAATCGGCAAAATCCCCGACATCTGCCAGCTCAGGTGCGCCGGTTTCTTCAATCAGGGATCTTATTTCTTCGGGATTGTCTATTCTGGTACCCGTTGCCCCCATCTCCATTAGTGCATAGGAACCTTCCTCTGTTATATCTGTATCTGATTCAAGGATTACTTCAATCCATTTCATATTATGCTCAGTTTTTCTTTCCGCTCATTGCATCTGCATAAGCTTTCAGGGCAGCCTTTTGTTTCCGGTTGAGTTTTTTCGGCACCTCTATGGTTATCTCGATTATCTGGTCTCCCCTTTTTCCTGTTCTAAGGGAGGGCATTCCCTTGCCGCGAAGTCTGAATTTGTCCCCGGGCTGTGTTCCTTCATTGACCTTGTATTTCACTTTGCCGTCTATAGTAGGAATAAGTATTTCATCCCCCAGTGCAGCCTGCTCAAATGATATTGGTACACTAAGAAGAATATTGGAGCCATTTCTTACAAAGAATTCATGTGGCTCTACTGATACATTCACCAAAAGATCCCCGGATGGGCCTCCCTTTGAGCCTGGTTCGCCTTCTCCTCTAAGGGATATTGTATGTCCGTTGTCAATTCCCGCAGGAACGTTGATATCAATCTTTCTGGTCTTTCTGACGAGACCGCTTCCCCTGCACTCATGACAGCGGTTTTTAATAATTTTGCCGCTGCCTCCGCAAGTATCGCATACCTTTTCATTGACTATCTGACCGAAAAGCGTATTCTGCTGGACCCTTACCCTGCCACTGCCCCTGCAGGTTGAGCAGGTCTCAGGCTCAGTACCGGGTTCAGCACCCGTTCCTTCGCAGACATCACAGCTCTCATGCCTCAGGACATTCAGGGTCTTTTTGACACCAAATGCGGCTTCCTCAAAGCTTATGCGAACGCTTTCCCTGATGTCAGCCCCTTTTCTTGGGCCGTTTCTGCGGGATGAACCGCCGAATCCACCGAAAAAGGATTCGAAGATGTCTTCAACGCCGCCGAAACCTCCGAACCCGCCGAAACCTCCGGCTCCTCCCATGCCCGGATCATTGTGTCCGAACTGGTCGTATCTTGCCCTTTTATTGGCATCACTCAGAACTTCATAAGCCTCGCTGACTTCCTTGAAGTTGTGTTCGGCGTTAGGGTCATCCTTGTTTACATCAGGATGGTATTGCTTTGCAAGCCGTCTGTATGCTTTCTTGATTTCATCTTCACCAGCATCACGTGATACCCCAAGAATTTCATAATAGTCTCTCTTATCTGCCACAGGTTTCTCCTTGAATATAGCCGCCCGGAAGGGCGGCTTTATCATTCTTTAGTTTTCATCATCCACGACTTCATAATCTGCGTCGTATACATCATCACCTTCATCTGCCGCTCCGGGTCCTTCTTCAGGGCCTTCTCCCGGCTGCGCTCCCGGATTCTGTGAATATATCTTCTGTGAAACCTCATTGAAGGCTTCGGTCAGCTTTTCATTAGCCTTCCGGATCCTGTCGGAATCACTTCCTTTCAAGGCTTCCTTGACGTTGTTGATCTCTTCTTCTAGCTTGGATTTATCTGAAGCCTCGAGTTTGTCCCCGAGATCCTTCATTGTCTTTTCAGCCTGGTAGACTGCTGAATCAGCATTGTTCCTTACTTCAACTTCTTCCTTGCGCTTACGGTCCTCGGCTGCATGTGCCTCGGCTTCCCTTACTGCCTTTTCAATGTCATCATCGGACAGATTGGTTGAAGCTGTGATTGTAATCTTCTGCTCATTGCCGGTACCAAGATCCTTTGCAGAAACATGGACTATACCGTTTGCATCTATGTCAAATGTTACTTCTATCTGAGGAATTCCCCTCATTGCAGGAGGTATTCCTGAAAGCTGGAATCTGCCCAGTGTCTTGTTGTACTGAGCCATCTCCCTTTCGCCCTGGAGAACATGGATGTCAACGGACGGCTGGTTATCTGCTGCAGTTGAGAATGTCTGGCTCTTCTTTGTCGGAATGGTTGTATTCCTCTCGATGAGTTTCGTAAATACTCCGCCAAGTGTTTCAATACCGAGTGACAATGGGGTTACATCAAGGAGAAGTACATCCTTGACATCACCTGTGAGAACACCGGCCTGGATTGCTGCACCGAGTGCTACGCATTCATCGGGGTTGATACCTTTGAATGGGTCTTTCCCGAGGTATTTCTTTACTGCATCCTGCACGGCCGGAATCCTTGTGGATCCTCCGACCATCAATATCTTATGGATGTCAGAAGGATCAAGACCGGCATCCTGCATTGCTTTTCTCGTGGGACCCATGGTCTTTTCCACGAGGTCGGATGTCAGGTCATCAAACTTGGCCCTTGTAAGGGTCATGTCAAGATGTTTCGGACCTGTTGCATCAGCGGTTATGAACGGAAGGTTAATGTTTGTGGACATAACCGTTGAGAGCTCAATCTTTGCTTTTTCTGCAGCTTCCTTCAGCCTTTGTTTGGCCATCTTGTCACTGCTTAGGTCAATGCCGTTCTCAGCTTTGAAGGTTTTCACCATGTAATCCATGATTTTGTCGTCAAAATCATCACCACCGAGTCTGTTGTTACCGTTTGTTGCAAGAACTTCAAAGACTCCGTCACTTATATCAAGTATGGATACGTCGAAGGTTCCTCCGCCAAGGTCAAATACCATGATTTTCTGGTCCTGCTCCTTGTCCATTCCGTATGCCAGTGCTGCAGCCGTCGGCTCATTGATTATCCTGAGAACTTCCATTCCTGCAATCTTTCCTGCATCCTTGGTGGCCTGCCTCTGTGAGTCGCTGAAATACGCAGGGACCGTAATGACAGCCTGGGTGATTGTTTCTCCAAGATATGCCTCTGCGTCTGCCTTGAGTTTCTGCAGAATCATTGCGGAAATCTCCTGGGGTGTGTATCCTTTGCCATCTATGTCAACACGCCTGTTTGTTCCCATGTCTCTCTTGATTGAAAGAATGGTTCTGTCAGGGTTCGTAATTGCCTGCCTTTTTGCCACCTGGCCGACCATTCTCTCTCCGGTCTTTGAAAATGCCACTGCCGACGGAGTTGTTCTTCCGCCTTCTGCATTTGCAATTACTACTGCCTCGCCGCCTTCCATGACGGCAACACATGAGTTTGTTGTTCCAAGGTCTATTCCAATAATTTTAGCCATTTTTATCTCCTCCTATGGATGTTATCTATTTATGATTCAGTTTGCCACTTTGACAAGACTGTGTCTTATTACCTTATCCTTGTAAAGATACCCCTTCACAAGTTCTTCCACCACTTCGTTTTCCCCATATTTCTCATCATCAATGTGTTCCACGGCATGGTGGTATTCGGGATTGAACTCCTCACCGACGCTTTCGATTATTTCTATGTCGAGTTTGTCAAGAATTTCCCTGAACTGACGGTACATCATTTCTATACCTTTTTTCAGGGCACCCTTGTCTGCATTGGACCCGGCGCTTTTACTTGCAATCTCAATACTGTCCATGACCGGCAGGAACGCCTCGATCAGATTTGAGGTTGCGCTGATGTATATTCCATCCTTTTCCCGTACAGTCCTTTTTCTGAAATTGTCATATTCAGCAGCCAGCCTCTGATAGCTGTCAGTCAGTGCCGAAACCTCCTTTTCAAGTTCAGCGATTCTTGTTTCGGACTCATTTACCGTTTCTTCGGTTTCTATGGTCACATTCTCCTCATTCTTTTCCACTTCGGCTTCATCAGCCTTTTTGCTGTTCTTCTCAGCGGTCATGTCTATCCTCCCCTTTATATCATAAGCAGCATTTCGCGTATGAGTTTGTCTACATCACGCATTGATGCTATTACTTTTCTGTAATTCATTCGAAGCGGTCCGGCAACACCGAAGGATATCATTCCCCTGGTGTTGAAATCGAAGGTTCTGTACATGGTAGTCATGCCTTTGAATGCTCCGATTTCGTTCTCGCTTCCTATTTTTACTTCAATTTCGTTCCTGCCCGGTTTCCTGAACATGCTGCAAAGCATCTGCTGCTCATTGAAAATCCTGACTATTTCCCTTGCCATGTTGAAGTCATGGAATTCAGGGAAATCAAAAAGGTTCGAGGTTCCTTCAACAATTACATCCATGTCGCAGTTGGCTGCTATGTGGCTTGCAATCATCTGGTGGATTTTTTCAACATCGCGCGGAAATTCATGTATTTCCAGTTCTTTTTCTGCTACATTGAAGCTTTTGACTCCCTTCAGTTTTTCAGTCATCTTTTGTGAGAGTTCATCAAGCTTTTCCTTTGGTATATCATCAAATGTTTCTGTAGTGAAGCTTATTGTCTTCTTGCTTTCCATCATGATGACGCAGAGGATTTCCTTTGTACCAATCCTAATGAAATGCACCAGGTCTATTGTGTCCCTGCCATCTGCTGCTATTATTGCTATTGAAGCATAATGTGTGTATGCTGACACCTCCCTCGAAACCTTTTCCACGATGCGGCGGAATGATTCAGGCTCGAGGTAACTCGACATCTGCAGGAATTCTTCGCCAAAATCACTCAGGCTTTCGTCGATTATGGCATCTACATAGAATCTATAGGCCTTCTCCATGGGTACACGCCCAGCTGAAGTATGGGGTGAAGCAATAAAACCGAGGTTTTCAAGCAAAGCCATTTCATTGCGGATTGTTGCACTGCTGACCCCAAAGTCATACTTGCTTGCAACAGTCTTAGAGCCTACCGGCTCTGCACTGTTTACATATTCCTCGATGATGGCCCTCAGTATGGCCTTTGTCCTATGATTCATTCTTTTTCCTTTCATTAGCACTCTTGCCACTAGAGTGCTAACCTATACAAAAGATACCACCGGCAACAACCTTTGTCAATACTTTTTTACCCCACCCTTAAATGTAAGATTGGGAAAAGATTATTGTGAATTTCATTGTGCTTTCATTCAGTTTTACCATTGATTATGTATCTGAGTTGATTTGTAATCAGGAAAATAGTTTTAATAGAAAAATCGGACATCAAAAGAATATCCTTATGAATTTTCTATTTACTTGGTGGATGATTTATCTGTCGAATTCGGTGGATTTCAGTTTAAGAACTGATATGCCACTGAATTTTTTCAATTGCAGGTATGTTATCCCGATTCGTCTGAGTCTTTTAACGACAAAACCTGTCTGGGATGGATTATTTTCCGGGTCAAGATTTTTAATCCCTGCCAAACTCAACTCATCATCATATATCCTACGCGCAGCAGCATCGTAATACAGCTTTCTGTTTATATCTAGAATACAATGATCATTGCTTCTATCACTGATGAACTCTTCAAAACTGAACATCGCTCCTTCGAAATGCTTGTTAAATCTCAGAACCATTTCTTCATGGTAAAATGGGCCACTTTTTTTGAGATAATCATGTGCAGCCGACCACTTATAATCCCAGGCGGACACGACAACACCAGCTTTTTCAGGATTTCTGGAAACATACCTGAAACATGTGAACATATAGTTTTCATCATCAATTGGATAACTCATATAACGCTTGCTGAATACCCTTCCTCTTCTTTCGTGCATTTTATTATAGTATTTAGCAAATCGTGTATTGATACTGATCATTATTGAAGCCAATGCTTCAAGGCTGCAGATTCTTATAATAATGTGTGAATGGTTAAGCATCTCCACATGATTCAATATCTCACAGCCCTCCTTCCCATTCACATCCTCTAAAAGCTTAATGAAAAAATCTTTTTCCCATTCATTTGAAAAAACATGCAGCTCCTCTATGAAGGTAACAATTACATGATATTCACCATTGATGCTTTCTACTCTGCAGTCATTCATTTTTCATGCCCTCCTCATGGTAAATTTTACCATGAGATATATTTAACTGTCAATTATTGTCATTAACTTTAGGGCACCCTTAAATGAATTTAGAGAATGCCTGATTGGCGAAGTCCAGGCCTTTTTCGGTCAACTTGTAGTGCGTACCCGAGTAATGAAGCAGGTTTTCTTCGATGCTTTCATGTATTTGCTCCCGAAACACATTGAGGATATCAACTCCATATCTATCTTGGAAATCCCTTGCCGTTATCCCCCGGGTCATACGCAATCCAAGTATGACAAATTCCTTCATGCTTTCTTCTTGATCAATTTCTTCAGAAAAAACCTCCGGAATATTATATTTATTGATACTTCTGATATAATCACCCGGGATTTCTGTATTAGAAAAGCGTCTTTTATCGTAATATGAATGAGCTCCTACACCAATTCCAATATATTCATCGAGTTTCCAATAGCCGATATTGTGCCGGCATTCATATCCGGGCATGGCAAAATTTGATATTTCATAATGCTTGAATCCATTTTCAGCGAGAATTTTTAGGGCACCCTTATACATTTCACGGTCAAGGGCATCATCCGGCTCGGGAAGAAGTCTGTTTTTTATCATGCGGTGCAATGGAGTAGATTCTGATACCTTAAGGCTGTAGCATGACAAATGCCTGACACCAAGTTCTAATGCCGTGTTTATACTTTTTACAAAAGATTCGTATGTCTGTCTGGGATAACCAAAAATCAGGTCAACACTGATGTTTGAAAACCCCAGGTCAATGGCTTCAGAAATATTGTCAATTGCTGTTTGCCTGTCGTGGATACGTCCCATTATCATGAGCATCTCGTCATCGAATGACTGGACACCGAAGCTTAGTCTGTTTATCCCCGCCTCCTTGTAATCCTTGAGCTTGGATCTGTCAACGGTCCCGGGATTTACCTCTATGGAGATTTCGGCATCTTCTGAAGCATTGGTTCTTTGCAGCAGGCTGGATATATATGAAGCATCCGGCAGGGACGGCGTTCCGCCGCCAAAGAAAACACTTGTGACCTTTGATTTATCAATTACCGGAGCATACAGGTCCAGTTCCCTTCCCGCTGCCTTGAAATAGCTGTCCATGAGATATGATTTATCATCATAGGTTACAAAATCACAGTATGCACAACGCTGCTTGCAAAATGGAACATGGATATATAGCCTAAGGTCCTTCATCAGGTATCGAGTTTAAGAACGCTCATGAATGCCTCCTGCGGAACTTCTACGCTCCCAAGCGAACGCATGCGTTTTTTCCCTTCCTTCTGCTTGTTGAGAAGCTTCTTCTTTCTGGTAATATCTCCACCATAGCATTTGGCCAGAACATCCTTCCGATATGCCCGGACAGTCTCCCTCGCAATTATTTTTCCACCAATGCAAGCCTGTATCGGTATCTCAAACTGATGCTTGGGTATATTGTCCTTCAGCTTCTCTGCAATCCTGCGCCCTCTGTTGTATGCCTTGGACTCATGTACAATGAAAGACAGGGCATCTATCTTGTCCCCGTTGAGCATTACATCCAGTTTGACGAGTTTGGATCTTGCATATCCGGTCACCTCATAATCAAGGGATGCATAACCCTTTGACCTGGATTTCAACGCATCGAAGAAATCATATATTATTTCATTCAGAGGAATATCATAATTCAGCTGGACCCTGACATCATCAAGGTAGACCATATCAATGTATGTTCCTCTTCTGTCAATGCAGAGTTCCATGATGTTGCCCATGTATTCCGTAGGAACTATGATGCTGGACCTTGTTATAGGTTCTTCCATGAAGTCAATTTCTGTAGTTGGCGGCATGTTGGCAGGATTGTCCACCATGATTACATCGCCATTTATTTTATGTATTGAGTAAATAACACTGGGTGCTGTTGTTATAAGGTCAAGGTCATACTCCCGTTCCAGCCGTTCCTGGATGATTTCCATATGTAAAAGCCCTAGGAAACCGCAACGGAATCCAAATCCAAGCGCTATGCTTGATTCAGGTTCGTATAAAAGTGAGGCATCGTTCAGCTGCAGCTTTTCCAAGGCATCCCTGAGGTCATTGTACCTTGCTCCGTCAGCCGGAAATATCCCGCAGAAAACCATTGGAATTGCTTCCTTATAGCCCTTCAGGGGTTTCTTTGCCGGATTTTGTGCGGAAGTTACTGTATCTCCTACCCTTGTATCCTTTACATTCTTTATGCTGGCAGTAAAATAGCCGACCTCTCCTGCAGACAATTCCTTGCCCGGAATATAACCTCCCGGTTTCATATATCCGATTTCATTAACAAGATGCCTGCAGCCCGTATTCATCATCAGGACTTCCTGTCCGAGTTTAAGGGTGCCCTGAACGATTCTGAAAAAAACAATGACCCCTTTATATGTATCATATTTTGAATCAAAGATGAGTGCCTGCAGGGTTGCATCGGGGTCACCTTCGGGAGGTGGCAGATATTTGACAACTGCTTCAAGAACATCATCAATGTTCAGTCCGTTCTTTGCAGAAATTTTGGGTGCATGCCTGGCTTCAATGCCTATGACATCCTCAATTTCATCTATTACATGGTCCGGCCTTGCTGCGGGCAGGTCTATTTTGTTTATAACCGGTAGAACCTCAAGGTTGCTTTCAACGGCCAGATAAACATTGGCCAGCGTCTGGGCTTCGATGCCCTGTGCTGCATCAACAACAAGAATGGCACCGTCGCAGGCAGCCAGGCTTCTGGATACTTCATATGTAAAATCAACATGACCCGGTGTGTCTATAAGGTTGAAGATGTACTCTTCCCCGTCATTTGCCTTGTAAGTCATCCTGATGGCCTGGGACTTGATTGTTATCCCACGTTCCATTTCAAGATCCATGTTGTCAAGGACCTGTGCATGCATTTCGCGGGTGGTCAAAAGTCCAGTTTTCTCTATCATTCTGTCGGCAAGGGTTGACTTGCCGTGGTCGATGTGGGCTATGATGCTGAAGTTCCTGATATTTTTTCTGTTTATCGCCATATGGTCTCCGGATTTCCTTGATATTTCCTGGTTATTATAACATAATTGTATGAGAATTAAATACAAGGAGAATCTAATGAAAAAGAGACTTCCGGCCATTATTATGGCCATGATTCTAGCACTATTTTTAGGAGGATGTTCAAAAGTGGAACTTGATCAGATGGCAGCACCGGCCCAGGGTGAACAGATTGCAATCATTAAAACAAACATGGGTGATATATACCTTCGCCTTTTTCCGGATGAGGCTCCTGAGGCTGTTGAAAACTTCACGGTACACTCTCAAAACGGTTATTATGACGGCGTCATATTCCATAGGGTCATGAACGATTTCATGATACAGGGCGGAGACCCAACCGGAACCGGACGTGGCGGTGAAAGCATATACGGGCAACCTTTCGCGGACTATTTTACAGACAATCTGCATCACTACCGTGGTGCACTTTCCATGGCAAATTCCGGTTACAATACAAATGGAAGTCAGTTTTTCATAGTCCAGGCGGGACCTTTGAATACAAATTCAAATGCTGAGGAATGGCTTTCCCAGCAGGGTTTTGAAGATGAAGTGAAGGATAAATATCTTGAAATCGGCGGAACTCCCTGGCTTGACCACGGTCATACCCAGCCAGGTTCAGGTAATGATGGCCATATGATTTTCGGTCAGGTCTTCAAGGGGATGGATGTCGTTGATGCAATAGCCGCAGTAGCTGTTGACAATACAACTGCAAAGCCGTTTACTGATGTTGTCATCAATACAATTGAAATTACTGCTTATTCGGGTAACTGACATTTAAAAGCCAGATTTTGGAATTTCCTAGGCTGCCTTATGGCAGCCTTCATTTTTTGTTCCACTCAATTATCTCTTCAGGTGCATTTAAGAGACCATCAAATGTATCAGCTCTTTTTATTATGTCATGGCCTCTCTTCCCCTCCGAAGGTCTGATTCGTTGAAATTGAACATATGGCGGATTCACCTTGATGCAGTTGAATTTTGATTTGTCCGCCATGAACTCCTGCATTGCTTTTAGGGCACCCTTATAAATCAGCTTCCGGGATTTCCCGGGAGACAGGTGTATGGCTCCAGTGTTCTTCTTATAGTATTCTTCATATGTCATGTCATCACCACTGCCTTTTTCGTAGCATTCCTTTACTACTACAGTAATCATGTTCGGACATGATGCATTGGCTTCCAAAGCAAATGCCTTGTCTCCGCTTCCAAATATAGGAGGAATGTCAAAGTTACCAGCTCCCACCGCAGATCTACCGAATTCCCCCATTGAGATACCATTCAGCCTGTAATCTATTACGGTGAAATTTCCCGAATGGGCCATATGGGCACCTTCAGTGCCGGCCTTGGCATGCTGACCGACCCAAGCTATTGCATCTACCTTCATGTTCTCATAAATCCGATGACTTGGAATTCCCCTCACATATTTTGCTTCCTCATGTATAAGTTCTATGTCGATGGCCCCTGGACCATGGCCATCAACTACAACAACATCATCGGCGCCTCCGTCGATAAACCCCTGGACTGCAGCATTCGTCTCTTCAGTGAGAAGCCTTTTCGCCTTCTCATAGTATGTTGTACCTGGCCTTGTCCAGTTATCCTTGTCAATAACCCCTGCAACAGCCTCAAGATCGGTTATTATCAAAACCCTCATTTCAGTCCCCTTTCAAACAGGGCACCCTTCAATGCTTCAAAGAGCATGAGGTTGCCTGTTTTCGTAAAATGCGTATTGTCAAACCTCCACACATGGCTATTATATCCCGAGAAAAACTCGAACAGATTCATCATAGTAATATTATATTTTGTTGCAAGCTCATAAGTAGCATCAAGAATTGGCTTTGTTATTTCAGGATCCGGAAGAAAAATGCTGTCATCCCCTTCAGGAGGGTCTGTGGCAGACGAATGAGGTGGTGAAACCAGTACAATTTCGGACCCTGCATCATACAATTCTTCAATAATACTTTTCAGGGCACCCTTGAAGCTTTCAGGGTCTTTCATGCGTCTGTTGTTTGCTCCGATAATCATTATACATAAGCTAGGCTTATACCTTAGGATTCTTTCATTAGAATTACTTATGAGCCACTCAGCTGTCTTGCTGCCGCTGCCCGTCAAATGGACATCCATCCGGGTATTTGCACCACCAATCAATATGATTCGTGAATCTTCCCTGACATTTTTTAGAATTCCATCATGGCATCTGTGGATTTCAATCGAATATCCTTCGAAAAATTCCGGATTCCCTTTCAAAGACAGTAATTTATCTTCTATTTCAAACAGGGCACCCTTGGAAGGGTCGGTTATGAAATATAAAAATTCAGGGCACCCTTTGATATGGATGTCGGTGGGTTTGTTTGTTTCGAGGATGATGCCCTCCCCGGCAAAAGGCAGATGTTGTAAATAGGGCACCCTTGAATATAAACCGGAGATTTCAAATGAGGAGGCGGGTTTCCAGCCGGGAGTGCTGCGGATCAGGAAATCGCGGAATAAAAATGACCATGACTGCATACCCAAGGGGCAGTCATATGCATTCATGCGCGGTTCATCAACAAAGTCATACCTGTTGTAGGCAAGACTGTCACCGGTTATTACAATGGAACAGTCATTCTCCAACAGGTATGAGTAATTTCGTTCATTGATAAAAATCATTTATGAATAAGCTTTCTCTACTTTTTCAAATGCCTTGAAAATCAATTCAGCCTCCTCTTCCCCCCAGCTCTCATAGACAAAAAGGTTGAAACACTCATTCAGCGCCTTGTCAACGTTCGGGCATTCAAACCCATTGGTATATTTGCCTTTGTACTGTGGTGCAGTCCATGGGAAGCCACCTGTTCCAAAAGCCTTTTTGTTAACAAACCAATCCATCAGGTAAGGCCTCGCAAAAGTATAGTCCTTGATCAATTGAACGCCTTCTGCCTCGACAGCGTTCAAGAATTCAGATTTGCTGCAGGTTACTGCAGACTCATTGAACCCGAGTCTGAAATACCAGTAGGACGGATTGGAACCCTCAGGAAGAACAGGTACCTTTATTGCTTTCAGTTTGCTGAACTTTTCCTTCAGCAAACCTACAAGATTCCTTCTTCTTTCAACGAGTCCTTTTAATTTCTTCAGTTGCTCTACACCTATTGCAGCACACATGTCACTCAGATTGAAATTCAATGAAGCCACACAATTGGTTGAACCGGCCTCAAGTCCAAATGGCTTGCCTCTGTCAGCCTGCTGCCTGATTTTCCAATATGTTTCTTCACTTTTTGTAAAAACCATGCCACCCTGGCCACCGGTATTGAAGTGCTTGCCGAACATGGTTGAAAAAGCCGCCACATCACCGAAGGTCCCAACATATTGTCCATTTAGTTCACAGCCATGTGACTGGGCACAATCTTCAAGTACCTTTAGGTTGTATTTCCGGGCAAGCTTCATGATTGCAGGCATTTCAGCAGCCTCCCCCATTATATGAGAAACAATTATTGCCCTTGTATATTCAGTTATCCTTGCCTCTATCATTTTCGCATTTGTGTTGTATGAACCCGGTGCAGAATCCGCGACAACGGGAATGCAGTTATTCATAAGGATAGGCATCATGCCCCCTGGATCGGTAACCGGACTGACGATGACTTCGGAGAATGGTTCAAGCTCGAGAGCCCTCAGTGCAACAAAAACAGCAGTGGTCCCTGAGTTTACTGCATCTGCATAACCCCCGCCCATGAAATTTGCAAAATCCCGGCAAAGCTGCTCTTCCTCGGGACCGTTGTAGCCCGGAGCCTGTCCGGATTCAATGGCGCGGTCAAACATTGCAAGAACAGCATCGCGTTCTTCAGTTCCAATGTTGAATCTATTTTTTAGGGCACCCTTAATTACGGGTAAGCCGCCGTTGATGGCCAATTGGTCATTTTTTGTACTCATAAAAAACCTCCGGTTGTATTCCTTGTTATTATACTACACCAGAGGTTTCACTATTTATTCATTGAATTTCCGATAATTTGTACGGATTTTACAAAATCAGTTTATTTTCAGTATGCTGTCCCCTTCTTCGAGGCCTTTTGTCACTTCATAGAAATATTCATCCGTCATTCCGATTTCAATGAAGCGTTTGACGATTTCATTTCCTTCCACAACATATGTATAAGGTGAGTCAGCAACTCCATAAACGGCGCTGACTGGTATGACAACAGCATCCTCAACTTGTTCAATGATGTTCCTTACGGTGACCTTCTTGTTGAAGGCAATTCCT
>DAINQB010000014.1:40872-50121 GCA_036743175.1 Bacillota bacterium
CCCGGAGCATATACATAGTGCTTTTCAAGATTTTCCATAAGGTCTGACATATGGTTGCCGGCAGCCTCCAGGGCAATACGTGAAAACTCAAGGGTGTATCTGTCTACGGTTCCCCTTTCATAGGCAGCAAGATTCTGTTCATAGGACAACCTGGCTTTTTCAAGGCTTATCTCCTGTACCTTTATCTGGTCATCAATCTTGCTTGTATCCAGTTCCAGCACAAGGTCGCCCTCCCTGACATCCTCGCCTATGCTGAAGTATATCTTCCTTACCGTTCCGGAAATCTTCAACTCAGCTGTCAGAAGCTTTGTTGGTTCGGGAACAAAGGTTGCATCCACGTCATAGAATGAAATAAGGTCACCGCGTCGAATCTGTACCAACGGGAGCACAACTTCTTCGGACTCCCTGAGCTCCGGTGCTATGATTTTCTTTTCAGTCGGCAGAAAATATGAACATGCCGAAAATGCAAGGACCAGTATTAATGAGATTATGACCAGTGTGGTTTTTCTTAACATAATTCGTCCGCTCTTTCCTTCCTATCTGCCCGGGTTGGTGAGAACATCCTCACCTTCTTCAAGTCCGAACAAAACCTCAGTATATCCATTATGGGTGATTCCGGTCTTGATATCCCTTTCACTCAGGAGCTCACCGTCATATACATAGACATAGGTTCGCCCTGCTTCTTGAATAATGCTGCTTTCCTGTATCACAAGCGCATCAGTCCGCATGTCAGTAAGCAGTTTGAGATATACAAGTGTACCTGTTCTTGAAAAGGATTCATCAACCCTTTCAGGTCTCATTATTATCTCATTGCCATTAATTTCTATTACCTCAACTGCTATTACATCGTCGCTGTTCTTAAGGTCAATCTCCAGGATGTCTCCAATCGATATGCCCTTTGTATCCTTGCTTTCATATCTAATGAATATCTCAGAGTCATCCGTTACCTCAAACAAAGGTGTTGAAGTTGAAACATAGTCCCCCGGGTCGGCCGGCAGTTTGGTTATTGTTCCGCTGAGCAATGCCCTTACTTCCAATGCTTCCTGCTGTTCCAGCAGAAGGTTGTATTTATATTCCTCATACTCATAATCAAGCTTTGATGAAAGCATGTCATACTCGTTCTGACCGGTGGTCTCAAAGGTCAGTCTGGCTTTTTCATACTTCAGCCTTGCTTTTTCGTACCTGATGTTCTGGTCCCTTATCGCTATGTCCAGCACACTGCTGTCAAGGACGGCAACCACGTCGCCTTCATTCACCTCTTCCAGAAGGCCTATCCTGTACTCCTTGAAATATCCTGTTATCTCCTCGGAATAATGCATGAGCTTTTCCCTTGGTATACTGGTGCCAAAGAGTGTTTCATATACCCTGAAATCGGTTCTTTCAACTTTATGTGTGTCAATGACAGCCTCTTCCTTGACATAGGAAAAATCCGCAAATGGATCGGTGGAAACCTGTTCACATCCCGCCAGGAGCAATACGGCTGCTGCCATTGTCAAAATTTTCAAAAACTCTTTTCTCATTCCATGTCCTCAGGCTGTTTATAAATAATTATCTTCTCTCCGTCGAGGTCCACCTTGATTCTGCTGTTGTTCCCGACCCCGATGTTCTCCATGTATTCCTCAGGAAGCTTAAGGCGTCCGTGTCTGTCAATTACCACAAGTTCCTCATGGGTATCAGCGTCCTCGACCCCGCTCATCCTGTCAAGTTCCTCAAGCTCTTCACTGTAGCTCCTCTTTCTTATGAACTCAGAGGAAGTCTTTCCATCACTGATTGCAACAACCCTGTCAACCCTCTTTGCAACTCCCCTGTCATGGGTGACAATTATAACCGTGACGCCTGTTTCTTCATTGAGTCTTCTGAGTGCCTTGAATATCTGGGTTGCAGTTGTAGTATCAACAGCTCCTGTCGGTTCGTCAGCCAGAAGAATCTTGGGTTCATTGGCCATGGCTATCGCTATTGCTACCCTCTGCTGCTCGCCTCCTGAGAGTTCCCTCAGCCTGTTGTTCATCCTGTCCTCAAGACCGACCAAACGAAGCAATTCACCTGAGCGTTTCCTGTAGTTGCCCCTTCCGGCCAGCACCATGGGAAGTTCCACATTCTGCCGTGCCGAAAGATAAGGTATCAGATTCCTTGCATTGTTCTGCCAGACGAATCCGACGGTGTTCTTTTTATAATCTGTTATTTCACTCTGCCTGATCCTAAGAAGGTCAACTCCGTTGACTATGAGTTTACCGGCTGAAGGCCTGTCAAGACCGCCAATCATATTGAGAAGCGTTGATTTTCCGCTTCCGCTGTTGCCTATGATCGCCATCATTTCACCGTACTTTATATCAAGGTCAAGACCCTGCAGGGCCACTACTTCCGTGTCCTTCGTCTTATATATCTTTACAAGATTCTCACAAGTTATGACATTGGAGGGATCATATTCCAATTCTTCCTGTGGAATACTTGCATCGGGCTTCAATATTTTTTCCTTTTTAGGCAGTATATTAAGTTTCATCAACTACCTCCCCGTCCTCCAGTGAAATGACATGGTCCGCAATTTCATTCATGCTCGGGTCATGGGTTGTCATGATAACAGTAATTCCCTCATCACTGACCAGCTGTTTGAACAGTTTTACAACCTGAAGGCCAAGATGTGTGTCAAGTTCAGCAGTCGGTTCATCGGCAAACACTATCCTCGGTCTGTGCACTATTGCCCTTGCAATTGCAACCCTCTGCTGCTCACCGCCTGACAATTGATGTGGTTTATGGTACATCCTCTTTGACAGTCCGACCAGATTAAGGCTTTCCTTGATTGCATTGGTCCAGTCGACATCCTTGTTTCCTGCAACCCTCAGGCCGAATTCCACATTTTCATATGCATTCATGACGGAAATCAAGGCAACTGACTGGAATACAAACCCTATGTCAGTTCTTCTTAAGCTGTCCCGCTCGAAGTCATGCATGCCAGTGATATCCCTGCCGTCAAAGAAGACCGAACCTGAAGTAGGCCTGTCAAGACCGCCCATGATATTCATCAGGGTTGTTTTACCGGAGCCCGACCTTCCCTTCAGTATGGTCAGCTTCTGCCTTTCAATGTTTATGCTGACATTCTTAAGGGCATGTATGGTCTGGCTGCCCTGTCTGAAATCCCTGCATATGTTTTTTGTTGTATATATCGGCATGTATCCTCCGTTAATCCTCTCCCAGTTTTACAGCCTGGTCCATCTTGATGCTTGTTGTGAACCTGGACAGTGCCCCGATTCCAATTGCCAGCATGCCTGCAACCAATGCGTATATCCTGAAGTAGTCCTGGCGGTTGTAAGCCATCACGAATGGGATTACCCTTTCAGCACTTGTATCCACAATCTGGAACAAGGGCACGAACAACTGGCTTGTTATACCGCCTATCAGAATACCTACTATTATTGCCACTGCAGATATCAGGATCTGCTCCCACATAATAATTGAGATAAGTTCCCGCTTCTTGAGACCCATTGCGCGGAATATACCGAACTGAAGCACCCTCTGCCTGATGGACAGGAACCAGAAGATGATGAAACCTGCTCCGCATATTATCATGGTTACAAGGAAATCAAGGGTCAGGATACCATTCATTCCATGGAGCATGGGATCCTTCTTGGCTTCGGATATCTCATAGTCGGTATATTTTGCATCGAGCAATGCCACTTCATTGTCCACAAGATAGTCGTTCAGCTTGCTGTCAAGTACGCCTTCCTTCTTTGAAATCCAGATTTCACTGGGGAAGTCTCCCAGGGAGGCTCTCAGATTGTCATAATGGATGATACACAGCTCCTGCTCGGTCCCTTCCCCCAGCTCATTCAAGCTCTCATATCTGTTGTATGTAGGCCAGTAATCAATGGTTGTGAGCAAAGGTCCCTCCAGCCTCTGATTGTCTATGTCAATATAGATGATGTCTCCGGGGCTGGCTGCCAGATTTTCGGCGAGTTTTGTTGACAAAATCAATCCTTCGGGAAACCGTGCAAGGAAGTTCAGATAATGGTTGATATGATACGGATACAAATCATCCCTGTACCAAATGACCTTTCCGAACTCCTCAGGGGTTATTGCCATCAGCTTCACATCGGACTGGTATCTTGTAACCTTGATATGAGCCCCAACCTTGGATGCTGTCAGCGTGGCAACCCTTGTCGCCTCATCAAGCCCATCATATTGTTTGATGATCTCAAATGTGGTGTTCTTCTGTGCGGCATCTGAAACATCCTGAAGATCACCGCTCTCAGAAACCCCGAACTCACCGGCCGTGAGGGTAATCTCAGTTCCCTGCATGTATCTTATAAGATCAGTGGTGTTCTCATTTATGGTCCTTGCGCTGTTGGCATTGAATATTCCGACACCAAGGGCAAGTATAAGGAAAATCATAATGAACTGCCTCATGTTACCGCCACGGGCTACATAAGTGAATGCAGCGTACATTGATGGGGTCCATATCCTTCTTCCGAGCCGGAACACTGCATCGACGATGAGCGGATATATTCTCATGAATACAAGGCTTACTCCCAGGATGAAGAATGTGACCGCAAAGAAGACCAGATAGTCAACCTTTCCTCCCTCGGTGAAGCTTATGAAATCCTTGAACTGGGTGTAATTGAACAATGCATATGATGCAACTACCAGTAGCACGACATCCAGGTATAATCTCTGCCAGAATGGTTTCTTATCAAATATTGCCTTGCCCTGCTTGAATTGAACGATTGTAAACTTGGACGCCTTGTAAGCCGGGAACAGCATCATCAGGATGAAGAGCAACGCCGTAATCAAACCGTATACAATGCTCTTCCAACCTATTACAGTAGCCATTGCACTCCTGTTGACAAATTCCATGAACCCGTTGGATGCTCCGATTAGGCGGGTCATGAGAAGGGCGCCGAACAGTCCCAGGAAATATGAGATTATCCCTATGGCCACACTTTCTCCCAGATATATGTTGAATATCTGCCGTCTGCTGGCACCCCTGCTTTCGAGCATTGCTATTTCGTTCTTTTCCTGCTCCATGATAAGCTGGGCTATCATGGTTACATAGAAACCTATCATCAGGATAACCGGGATGACAAGGAGCAGAAGCAGTCCTGAAAGCTTTGTGGCACGTGCCAGATAATCATTGAGGGTTCCTTCGAATGAAAGTGTCTGCTTGAGACGTCCGTAGTTGGAATCAATCCATCTGAGATTATCCTCAAGGTCATCAAGTACGCCCTGTGCATCACTCATCCTGAACTGATAATAATCATAGGCATAATACCATTCCGCCGTTCCGATGGACATCGTACGTTCGTTAAGTATCTCGTTGAAGTATGTATCGAAATCAAAGTAGACTCCATAATAATCCATTGTGAAGAATGATGTATCTTCTTCCTTTACATCAACTACTCCGACTATCTGATAGTTCAGGATATATTCCTCATCGTCAGTGTTGACGGTAAGGGTGTAAATACCTCCCAGCGAATATCTGCTTCGTTTCATGGCCTCGGATGAAATCACTGCCTCGTAGACCTCGCCTGAGAACTCATCTGTAGTGACCTGGAATTTTCCCGGTGTATACATTGTTCCCTGTACAATTTCCACCATGTCCACGAGATTATCAACGGCCAGGACATTGGCCTTTCCTGTATCAGTGGTCTTGAAGAACTTGTCTTCCCTTATTTCCTCAAGCAGGGCGGGCCATTCACGGGCATCCAGGAAGATCCTGTTCTGGGTTCCGAGCCTTGAGTACGAAACCATGATGTCCATGGGAACTGATGTTGCCATTCTCTGTTCGATATAATCATTGTAGTAGTTATACAGAAGAACCTTGTCGTTGGGGTTGCTTATGTTTGAGAAAATTCCGTCGAATTTGTTATAAGCCGGGAAAGCATTGTACTCTTCCTGGGAAAGTTCGAAATCCTTGATAAGCATCCTCTGGAGGATTCCATCCGAATACATCGGAATGGAAGCTATTACGGATACAGCAAGCATACAGCCTACAATCAGACTGAGTATAAGCCATTTGTTCTTTATCATTTTTCTTAGGATAAGTTTTAACACGCTGCCTCCGCCTTAATTCAATATAACAACTTCGCCTTCAGAAAGGCCGCTTATTACTTCAAAATAACTTCCGCTGCTGATTCCAAGTTCAACTGTTCTTTCGATGGCTACCCCGTCCGTAAGTACCCTTACATAACTCCTGCTCCCGACTGTTTTTATTGCATTCCTGTGCACAAGCAGCACGTTTGCTGCAGAATCTATCGGTATGGTTGCAATGACGGTGGTGCCGAGTTCCCAGTTGCTCTTGATTTCAGAAGGTTCTATGGTGACAAGATTTCCGTTTATTTCAGAAACGAAACCTTCTATTTCCTCATTGTTACTTTTAATTATGACTTCCTTGCCTACCTGGACTCCTGAACTTCGGATCAGGGAATTCGTGCCTTGTAGAATAAGGTCATCATTCTCGACCAGTGTTACAATGCTTGTACCGGTATTTACCATGTCCCCTTTTTCATAGTTCAGGGTTGTCAGGATGGTACCTTCCCTGTCTGCGACCAGTAATGAACCATTCTTGTATTCGAGCAGGTCATTGAGTTTGTTCTCGGCATCCTGCAGTGTAAGTTCTGCAATCCTGAGGTCATACTGGCTCACCGTTCCTGCATCAAACCGTTCCTTCGTCCTGTCATAGGAAAGCTTGGCGCTTTGATAGGAGAGGTCCTGGTCACGTATATCCTTTTCGATGTCACCTATGTCCAGTGCTGCAAGGAGGTCTCCTGCCTTAACCACATCACCCGGCTGGACATAGAACTCAAGGAACGGCGCATTGTATTCTGAAAATGAATAAATGATTCTGTTTGCTGCCTTCCACTGGGCAAACAGGTTAATTACTTTGCTTATGTCTCCGACGATTACGGTGTCGGTCCGGTAGTCAATGGAACGGGCTTCCTTGATTGGAGGAGAAAGTCTCTCGTCCTCTTCAGGAAGAAGACCGCAGGCTGAAGAGACCACGATAATCAGTATGAGCAGTGCTGCAGTAATGACTCTGAATTTCATAAAACCTCTACCCTTTGCTAATCCTAAGCAAGATTATAGCATCATTTCATTTTTATATGGGTTCATGATGGCAATGTTTACAAATTGTTAATAAATTGATTTCTTATAATTGACCAATCCATGTTTTGTCTATATGGTAAAATGCATATTGACGGGGGTTGTTATGAGTTACAGATTTGAAGATACTTCACTAGGATTCGTTGAAAGGGCTGAGGCTCTTGTCAGTTTGCTTACGGTTGATGAAAAGATTTCGCAGATGCAGCACTTTGCACCTGCCATACCCAGGCTTGGTATACCGGCATATACATGGTGGAATGAGGCTTTGCACGGGGTCGCAAGAGCCGGTACGGCAACCGTTTTTCCCCAATCCATCGGAATGGCAGCCTCATTCGATGAGGATCTGGTGTACGATACTGCATGTGTCATCTCCGACGAGATACGTGCAAAACATCATGAATATCTGCGACGCGGCGATACCGGAATCTACAAAGGTCTTACAATCTGGAGTCCCAATATCAATATTTTCAGGGATCCCCGCTGGGGACGCGGTCATGAAACATACGGAGAGGACCCGTATCTTACCGGTCTTCTTGGTTCAGCTTTCATAAAGGGACTGCAGGGCGAAGATGACAAATACCTGAAAACAGTAGCCACAGCAAAACACTATGCCGTCCACAGCGGACCCGAGGAACTCAGGCACTCGTTCAATGCCGAGGTCTCCCCCCGTGACTTATATGAAACCTATCTGCCCGCATTCCGCGATTGTGTAAAGGATGCCGGTGTTTATTCCATAATGGGTGCTTACAACAGGACAAATTCCGAGGCCTGCTGTGCGAGTCCCACACTCTTGCAGAAGATTCTGCGTGATGAGTGGGGTTTTGATGGTTATGTGGTCTCTGACTGTCATGCAATCTGCGACCTGCATCTGCATCATGGGATTACCGGCAGTCCCCAGGAATCCGCTGCCCTTGCAGTAAAGAATGGCTGCGACCTCAACTGCGGAAAGACATATGCCCGGCTGAGTGCTGCATATAGTGAAGGTCTCATAACCGAAGCAGAGATCGACATAGCGGTGACCCGCCTGTTTGAAGCCCGGATGCACCTTGGAATGTTCGATCCTCCTGAAAGGGTGCCCTATTCTTCAATCCCATATGAGCTGAATGACTGTCCGGAACACCACGAACTGGCTGTCGAGGCTGCAAGGAGAACAATTACGCTTCTAAAGAACAATGGTATCCTGCCATTGTCTCCTGATATCAAGCGGATAGCTGTCGTAGGTCCCAATGCCGATGACCGTGAGGTCCTGCTTGCAAATTACAAGGGAATTCCCTCAGAGACAATCACAATCCTCGATGGAATCAGGCAGGCCCTTCCCGAAGCCAGGGTTTTCTATTCAGAGGGCTGCCATATTGCAAACACTGAATTCAGGGAAGATGAAACAAGCCTGATTTCAGAAGCCGTATCCTGCGCCATGTCTGCGGATGTGACGATAATAGTTACCGGCCTCAACTCCCGGATTGAGGGTGAAGAAGCCGACCCACGGTATCCTGAATTCGGAGGCGGCGACAGAACCGACATAGAATTACCCGGACTCCAGAACAAACTGATTGATGATGTTACGAGGGTTGGAAAGCCCGTCATCTGCGTCAATCTGAGCGGAAGTGCCGTGGCTCTTGGAAACGCCGATTCAAAATGTGACGCAGTTCTGCAGGCCTGGTACCCGGGAGCTCTCGGAGGACGTGCCGTTTCAGATGTTCTGTTTGGGAAGCATAGCCCTGCAGGGAAACTTCCACTGACCTTTTACAGATCAATGGCACAGGTACCGCCTTTTGATGAATATAAAATGACAGAACGCACCTACAGATACTTCACCGGTACCCCTTTGTACCCCTTTGGCTACGGACTTACATATTCCGAATTTGATTTAAAAGCCTCACTTCTACGCCAGGAAGACACCCTGAATGACGATGGCATCGAAATAAACTTTGAAATCAAAAACAAGGGTGCCCTGAATTCACATGAGGTCATACAGGTATATGTTTCAACTCCCAGACCCTTCAATGCAATGCCCCACTGGGAGCTCAAGGCACTTGTCCCCATGTATCTGGAGAAGGACAAATCAATAAAGGGTGCCCTGAAAATCACAAAGCGTCAGATGTCTCTGATTGATGACAATGGAAAAAGGATGATATATCCCGGAAAATACAAATT
>DAINQB010000015.1:0-48226 GCA_036743175.1 Bacillota bacterium
GCAGTCCATTCATGGCATCATACTGAAGAGTAAGAATGCTCTTGATTGAAATTATATTTCCATACATTGGTACCAGATAAACCCAGTTTCCTTCCGGTATTCCCAGGATTGTACTGATGCTAATAACCATTATGGCCATATATGTCGGCGCTATGAAACCACCGGCTTCCTTGATGTTCCTGGCAAGTGATGACATCAGGCAAATTATGGACACGAACGATATTGCAAGGAATATCATCTGCAATATCAATGAAAGCAGTTCCGGTACACCGTAATCAAGGTCAGAAATCCTGAATCCTCCACCGAAAACGCTGTTCGAAAATGGAAGTGACAGAATAACACCAATGAGTGAAGAAATACAGCTTGCCAGGGATATGATTGATAGGCTGAACATCTTCCCAAGGGCAATGTCCCTGCGTTTTACAGGAGTCAGGAGCACTGTTGAAAGGGTTCCCCTTTCCTTTTCCCCGGCAATGATATCCATTCCTACCTGCATGGCACCGGCAAAAAGGAATACAGTAAGAAGCATCGGGAGTATGGTCCCAAGGGCACTGCCTGCCTTTTCACTGGCTTCAGCCACATCATTCTGGTTCAGGTTGAATACAATCGTATTTTCAATTCCGCCCAATCGCATGGCCAGAACCTCGGTTCTCATGGTCTCCAGAAGTCCGTCAATCATATATCCGGCCCTGACCGAAAAATCGCTGACAGTACTGATGTATACCTCTATTCCGGGGACCTTGCCTTCCTGTGCAGAAAAATCCTTTTCAAAGACCACAAGTGCATCAGTAGTCCCGTCCCTGATTTCCTGTCTTACTTCCCCTGCAAAGGATTCCTCTGTTTCAATAAGGTTCATATTTTCCGGAAACAGTGTCTTTTGTGCTTCAATGAATTCCACAGGTGCATTGATGGTCTTAATAATCGCAATGTGTTCGCTTGTATCGCTGCCCATTTTTTCAATCATTCCGCCCATGAGAGAATAGATTATGGCGATGGTGAGTCCGGGCATGACAAAAACAGTGAAGGCCAGTTTTCTGTCAAAGAAGACCCTTCTGAGTTCCTTTTTCATTATTGTAAAGATGTTACTTTTCATTCTTCTTCTCCCTGGCTGTTTTGTAAATGTTGAAAAATGCATCATCCAGGTCCCCGGCTCCTGACAGTTCAAGGATTTCGCCGAGGGTCCCCTCTGCCTCTATTACACCATCCATTATCAACCCAATCCTGTCACATAACTTTTCTGCAACCGTCATTATGTGGGTTGAAATTATTACTGTCTTACCTTCATCCCTCATGCTTTTGAGGTAATCAAGGACGACCCTTGCCGTGATGATGTCCAGACCGTTGGTTGGTTCATCGAATATGACAACTTTGGGGTCATGGACCAGGCTTAGCGATATTGAAAGCTTCTGCTTCATTCCCGAAGACATGTCAGCTGTTTTTATTCCTGCAAAATCAGTTATACCAAAGACATCAAAGAGATATTTCTTCCTTTCTTCGATGGCATCTTCGGACATTCCATGAAGGCGGCCGAAGAAACCGAAAAGATAATCCGCAGAAAAATTTGGATCAGCCTTAAGTTCATTGGTAAGCAGACAAAGTCTCTTCCTTACTTCAGCAGGTTGCACGGCAGTATCAAAACCATCAACGACTATCTTCCCATTGTCAGGCTTTATGAGGGTGGATATGCATCTCAGGGTTGTTGTCTTTCCTGCCCCATTCGGACCGAGTAGACCATATATTTCTCCGGGAACCGCTTCAAGTGAAACATTGTTCACAGCAATCTTCTTCTTTTCAGATGACCCGTTGAGTTTCATCTGCTTTTTGCTAAGCTCAAAGGACTTTGTAATGTTGCTTACCTTTACCACTGAATTCTCCTATCTGTCGCCGTTCCCCTGTCTGATTGTAGGGTTGGGCTGTGAGTTATATACCTTTGAATACGGTTCGACCGAATGTGTAAGCCAAACGTTTCCACCTATCACTGAGTCATGGCCTATAACAACATCCCCGCCGAGGATTGATGCACCGGAATATATTACTACGTTGTCCTCTATGTCAGGATGCCTTTTGATCCCCTTTACAGGATTTCCTTTTTCATCAAGCGGGAAACTCTTCGCACCCAGTGTAACTCCCTGGTACAGCTTGACATTGTTGCCTATTGTACAGGTTTCTCCGATGACAACTCCCGTACCATGGTCAATGAAGAAATGCTCCCCTATACTTGCACCGGGATGTATATCTATTCCGGTCAGATGATGGGAGTATTCACTCATTATCCTTGGAACCATGGGAACCTTGTTCTTATAAAGCTCATGGGCTATCCTGTGTATGCTCATTGCCTCTACAGAAGGGTAGCTCAGAAGTATCTCTTCATTGGAACTTGCGGCAGGATCCCCGTCATAAGCTGCTTCTATATCCGTATGCAGAAGTTTCCTTATCCTTGGAAGATTTTCCACAAGATCCTTTACTATACGATAGGCCTTTTCCCTGCAGATCATGCATCCTGATTGTCTGAGTTCTTCATCATTGCATTCATTCTTGAATGCTTTTTCTATCAAACCTGACAACTCCACGGATGCTTCCCTGATATTGTTGACTATCGTGATGTTTATTTTATCTTCATCTATCGGATACTTCTCAAATACACCCGGAAAAAGGGCAGCCCTCAGATGGAAGAGAACCTTGCGGACCTTTTCCTTTCCGGCAAATCCAATGGTTTTTTCCTTGAAATAGTAGTCTGTATTAAGTTCTTCGAGAACATCCGCTACTGCGGGCATATCGCAGTTGAGCCATTTGTTCAGCATCTCATTCCTCTTTCATCTTTATTCATCAATGACTGTATATCATTTTAGCATAATCACTGAATTTGTGTATCATATATACTTGAGATACAATAAATATGACTGGATACATTTGTTTACAATTTGTTAACACATGTTTCCAACTTATTCCATAAAGCAGGTATACTATTTCTATAATAAAGCACCACAAAATGGGCTTTGAGAGGTAGAGATGGAAGTTTATATAAATCTTATATTTGCATGGATATCAGTTTTTACAGCCTTGATATTGATAATGGCACTCTTTACGAGGAAATCAATAGTAGCATTCCCAGGACAACGGAAATTCTTTATAACACTTAACAAAGCCCTCAGGAAACATCATAAGCTCATTGGGATAGTACTTCTGGCAGTTGCACTGATCCATGGTCTTTTTTCCACTGAATCTGTATTTTCCCTGAATCTCGGGACAATCAGCTGGTTGATTGCAGTATTGCTTGGAATAAACTGGCTTCTCAGAAAGAAACTGATAAAAATCAAGGGCTGGATGTTTTATCACCGGGTACTGGTTGCGGTTTTTGCAGTTTCAATTGTGATACATGTCATTGATGTCGGTGGAATACAGATATTCAATATATTGAAACCCACCGACAAATCCCTCTCCGAAGTATCTGAAATTACCGTTACTGAACCGGTTGACGAAACCAATCCATCCTCCGGCAAAAGGCACAGAGGTGGTCGTGTATCAGCTGCAGAAACAGATAAAAGCAATTCATTAATTCCTGTATCAGATGATGACTTTAAAACAGATGGTATATATAACGATGGCACCTATACCGGTGAAGCCACCGGGTTCAGGCCAGGGCTTGTTGTTTCCGTTGAGATCAAGGACGGTATGATAGCCTCCGTTGAGGTAATTGACCATAATGAAGTAAGTTCCAGGTTCTACCAAAGGCCGATCGATCTTATTCCTGACAGAATAGTAGCTGAACAGAGTACTGATGTTGACGCAATATCCGGTGCTACATGTACTTCAGACGGAATAATGGAAGCAGTTGAAGATGCACTTTCAAAGGCATCTTCAACCGATTGACAATTACTCCGCTCCGGCTCCGGCTTCATCCCATCTTACATAAAGTTTTTCAAGCTCTGAAAGCTTGTTCTGGTATTCTAGGTACTCATCATAGGTGGTGTTCTCGTCCATACCTGATTCAAAGTCTTCCTTGTAGTTTTCAAGGTCAAGTATCTGTGTCTCAAGCTCATCAAGCAGACGCTTCCTTTCATCTGCTGCTTTTTTCTCCCTGTCCCTTCTGACCTTCTCCATGTGCTTTTTATATTTTTCTTCCTTCTCATCGACCTGCGGACTCTCTGGTTGCACCTGCGTCCTGGACTTGTAGAAACTGTAATTACCCTCGTAAACACTGATTATATTGTCTTCAATTGCAAGAATCATGTTTATACAGTTCTCAAGGAAGTATCGGTCATGGGATATTGCTATTATAGTCCCCTTGAAATCCGCAAAGGCATTCTGCATGATTTCCTTTGTGTATATGTCCAGGTGGTTCGTAGGTTCGTCCATCACCAGACAATTTGGCTTATCAAGGAGAACAAGTGCAAGGGCAAGCCTGGATTTTTCCCCGCCGCTCAAAACCTTCAGTTTCTTCCGGGTCTCTTCTCCATAGAACTTGAAGTTTGCAGCGTATGAAAGTGCAGCACCTTCTGTCATCTCCCCGGTCCGGCTTTCCTTGCTTACCGACATTAGCTTTTCAAGCACAGTGGTCTCCTCATCATCAAAGACAATGTCCTGTGCAATATATCCGTATCTTACCCAGGTACCAAGGGTTGCCTTTCCCGTATAGTCATTGTCCTTTCCTGAGAGAATGTTCAAAAGAGTTGTCTTTCCTGATCCATTTTCACCGATTATTCCCACCTTGTCTCCGCCTTTGATAAGGAAAGTGGCATCACTGAACAATGTTCTGCTGCCGAAGCTCTTGCCCAGGCTCTCTGCTGAAGCAACCTCCTTGCTCACATGGACGTCATGGTCAAGGTTTATTACAGCTGAGGGAATCCTGCCAAGGTGCATTGCAGCTCCTTCCCTCCTGATTCCGGCAAGCTCTTCCTCAAGTTTTTCAATCTTCTTCAGCCTGCTGTTGAATGCGGAAATCTTCCTCTGGTGCCTCAGTGTCTGTACTATTTCCTTTTCGTTCCTTATCTGTCTTTCGATGTCCTTTTGCATCTTCCTGTTGAATTCCCTCATGACCTTCTTTTGTTCAAGATAATCAGAATAGCTGCTTTTCATGGTTCTGACCGTACCACCCTCAAGCTCAACAACCCTGGTTGCTACCCTGTCCAAAAAATATCTGTCATGGGAAACGAACAGAACGCCCCCTGAAAAATTAATAAGATAGTCCTCGAGCCATTCCAGAGCCTTGATGTCCAGATGGTTCGTAGGTTCGTCCAGGACAAGTACATCCGGTTTTGAGATAATGGTCCTGGCAAGCATTACCCTTAGTTTTTCACCCCCGCTGAGGCTTGGAAGCGGCACTTTGAGGGATTCCCTTTTAAGACCAAGTCCATGAAGCACATACAGCATGGTTTTTTCAAAATTATATCCATCTGCAGCCGTAAAGCGGTCAACAAGTGAATCATGTTTTGACATAAGTCCGGGAAGCTCTTCTGAATCACCGGGACATTCTGATATCTGCTGCTCCAGTTCCCGCATCTTGTTTTCCATGCGGTCTATTTCAGAAACCTGTGCGGCGGTCCGGCTGTCGGCTTCATTTGAATAGAATTCAGAGAAATCCTGGGAGATATACCCTACCTTGGAACCTTTTGGGATCATTACCCTTCCGCTGTCAGGTGTTTCAAATCCAAGGATTATCTTTAAGAGAGTTGTCTTCCCGGAGCCATTGCTCCCCACCAGGGCAACCCTTTCATTTTTCTGGACAGTCAGATCAACTCCATCCAGAATTATTTTTTCTACATATTTCTTTTTTATATTTTCAATGCTTATCAAGCTCATAGTATCCTCCGTCGTATACATGGGCGGCTTATCTTATTTCATGAATTAATGTGAAAACGATGATAAAACAACCGTTTCATGGAACCTGGCACCCAAGAAAAAATTTAACGTACAAAGAACAGCATACGCCATTCCGTGAATTCAGATAAATTTCCGGCTACTCAGTTGCTTAGGCTCCGGACAAAGCTCACCACTTTATTCTATCCCTGTACGGAGCGAAGGCCGGTTGCATTGATAAATAACATGTCCTTCTCCTTCGGTTGTTTTCAAGTGCCATTATATTGAATCCATACCAACCTGTCAAACCGGGCATATCAAATGATATGGATTTTGCGGATTCTTTGAAACCGCCCCTGGAATTTAAATGCTTTTTCAGAATCTCATTCACAGATTATGTCTATCAAGTACTTCCCTTATGAAACCTTCTGCAAGAACTGACTGTCCCCCTGCATCCGGGTGAACCCTGTCTGACATAACATTCAAGGCTTCCGCTCCCATGATATCAAGCCCATTTATGTAATGGACATTCCTGTCACCATGAATATTATATAAATCCACAATTTCGCTGAGTATTTTCCTCATGTCACTGAGACTGATATCAGTCTTTTCCCTTCTTTCTTCATAATCCGGGCAATAAATTGCAGATAAAAGAAACAAAGGTGTGTATGGATGCCTTTCACGTATTGTATCTATCATTCCGATTATTGCAGGACCATAACTCCTGCTGTTATATGTTCCGTTGATTATATTTGCCGTTGGTTTGATGGTGAAAAAATCAGCCTTCAGGTCACGGAGTACCTTGATCATCATGGGTTCCAGCATGCAATTTCCCCCGAAACCAAGATTGGTCAGATGAAGGTTCCTTTCAAGGGCAACCATGGCAGGCCATGTTGTGGCTGGAGATGAGGCTCTGACGGAATGGCTTATTGAACTTCCGTAATTGACCCATCTCTTCCTTTTATCTTTTTTCTTTGACATCCGGGCACCATCATCAATCAAGACATACCGGAACCTTACAGGCCATGCCTGGTCAAGCCATATTTCTATGTCATTGGTGTCTGTAAGTTGTTGTCTGAATATATATTCATTGATACCTTGGTCCAGGACCAGGGTTTCCATTAACCGGCCATTGACGACCAGGTCCAGGGTCATCCTGCTGTGAAATCCTGTTTCATTCTGAAGCACTTCATACAGGTGGATACCAATTTTTGTTGAATCAGTTGAAAATACCAATCGAACCCCTGCCGCAGCTTCTCCTAAATGGGACTGGTTCAGGAACGGAAAGAAATCCTTCTTTTTGAAATCTATCCTCCATGGGGATGTATACATTCCATTTTCCTCAATTGATACAGCACCCTCCACAGAAAACAAGTTATCTTTGTAATATATTTTTTGCATGGTTTAATATTAGCATCGCTCATTTTTTTATTCAATATCAACGCAATCTGTTGTAACATATTGCATAAGGAGACCTCATGGATACAAGAAGAACCCTTGATTTTGATCAATATATTGTTTTTTCAGAAAAAGTGCAGGTGGAAAACCCGGATAAAGTCAGAGTCCTTGAACTTTCTGATACCGGCCGTTACCCTTTAATTTCCTTCAACCTTACGGATCCGGATTTCCCATCTTCACAAAAACAGAATGTACTGTTCACCGCCATGCATTCGGGAGTTGAATATTCAGGTGCAAACACCCTCATCATGATGATCAAAAGGCTGCTTGACGGCAGTGACTCCTCCATGAATTTCCTCAGAAACTACAATATAACGGTGGTACCTGTTGTAAATCCTTATTCCTACGAAAAAGGGGGCCTTGAAAACCAGCACCGGACGGAGTTTTCCGGAGACCCTTATTCAGACCCATGGACCGTTGAAGGGGTTTTTGAAAGATCCTTGAATATTGAAGCTGCTGCAATCCAGTCATTGATTGATGAGCTTAAACCCGAACTTTTCATAGACTGCCACGGCGTCTTCTTCAAAGACCAGCACATGATCGAAAATACCGGTGTATCTGTCCATGGAATGAGCCGTCCGCACAATGAACTGTTTCCTCACCTCATGAACAAGGCCGCTCTGGACCTTGGGTATCATTGCGAGCATCTGGAACTAAGGCAGAAAAGCCTCCCTGTGATTCCTGAACTGGCAGGAAGAAAATACCAGACCTGTTCCCGGAAGATCAACCCCTGTGTCTATGCATACCACAATTACCATACACTGGCCATGGTCATGGAAATCGGATTTGAAGAAAGCGGAGTTGCAAGACTTATAAAAGCCCTTGAGCTTGGACTTACCAGATGGGAAGGAGAGGCTTTTCCCGGTTTTCCCGTAAACAGGGTTTTCGGTGAAGGCCTCGAGGGTCTCCATCCATATTCAAAGGACATGAACGCCAGACGAAAGGAAAGGGTTCTTTTATGGAACTATATTGAAAACTATTCATATGGTGTACTGTATCCCCAGATTCCCGGAAGGGAAACCTATGCAATTATAAACAAAAAGACAGATGTCCCCTTTTATGAAAAAGCACCCGAGGGCAGTTTTCTCAGTTATAATCCAGGTGCATACCCCAAATACCCCGGTATACCATTTTCGGTATCATTCAAAATACCTTTTTCCAGGACCACAGTTGTTTCAGTTGAAGTAAATGGTGAAACAGTTCCACCCGAAGGATGGAACCTGGTGGATGACAATGGTTTCACAATGGTATATGTCGGGTTTCCATCAGGTGTAGAATCTGATACATTCATCACTGTGAAATACGATTATACCTTGACTTAGGCAGGTATATTTCAGAGGGTTTCAATCTTTTCAGGTTTTATAAGCCCCGATATAAGTGCACCAGGAATCAATACAATGCTTCCGGCGAGTATTCCCAGTTCATAGGATAATCTGCTTCCTTGAACAGGTCTTCCCTTCAGTCTTTCCTTAAGGCATCCATAGGCTATACCATAGGCATTTCCCATCATGATCATCCGTGTTGCAGCCAGAATCGCCCCGGCTTTTTCAGCACCATATTCCAAAACCAGCCTGGTCCATGCTTCTTCTTCATACTCACCCTTTTTATCTGCATAATGCTGGGCAAAGAAAAGTCCAACCCCCTCACCCTGCGGAACATCCTCAAGGCTTCCGTTCAGTATGGATGTTATTTCCTTTTCAGACATACCGTCCTTCAAAGCCTGCTCAGTATGAAAATATGAGCAAACCCTGCAGCCATTGACTTCGGTGACCGCAAGCATTATCCTGTGGAAAAAATCCTTGTCCACAAGTTTCTTTTTCCGGGAGTTTCTCATATATCCCATGGTTCTGAAGGCATCCTTCAGAAAGCCATTGAATTCACCCACTGTAAAAATCCGTTTATTGTATTCCAGTCCCATTGGATATACCTTTCATGCTGCTGTTATCAGCGTCTTTTCTTTCTGCTGTATTTTCTTTGAGGAGTCCTCCTGACCTCTTTCTTCCTTTTGTTTACATCAGGTTTTCTTTTACCTTCAAGGACCATGTCAATCTCGCCCCTGTTTATATTTACGGAGACTACCCTGACCTTTACAGGCATACCTATGGTGTATCTGCCCGGCCCGTTTTTCATATACAGGCTGTGATTGTCCCTGTCGAAGATATAATACCCGTCAAGGTTGTCAACCCTGATAAGTCCTTCGACTGTGTTCTCAAGCTCAACGAACATACCGAACCCAGTGACCCCTGATACAACTCCGTCAAAGACTTCTCCGATATGATCCTCCATATACAATGCCTTGTAATAGTCCACGAGCTGTCTTTCAGCCCTTTCAGCTTTTCTTTCCATCTCAGAGGATGATCCGGCAATGGTTGCGGCATGGGCTTCCATCAGTCTGATGTCCCTTTCGCTGAAGACAAAGCCCTCCTTTTCAGAGTTGATTTTTTTCTTGATGAGTCTGTGAATCATCAAGTCGGGATAACGTCTGATTGGTGAAGTGAAGTGGCTGTAGTTCTCCGATGCCAGCCCGAAATGGCCTTCATTGACAGTACTGTATACGGCTTTTTGCATGGACCTGAGTACAACTGTATTTACAAGATGTTCAAATGGTTTTCCCTTTGCATCCAACAGCACCTTCTGTATGGCAGCGGGATGTATATTGCCCGGACTCTTTATATTAAGTCCCATGTTTGAAAGAAAACGGTTCAGATCATGAATCTTCTCCTGGTCGGGTTTACCGTGCACCCTGAAAATAAATGGAAATCCTATCCAACCGAATTCCTCTGCAACAGTCTCATTGCAAAGAATCATGAACTCCTCGATAATTCTGTTTGCATCAGTGATATCATATTGTTTTACTTCCACGGGACGCCCGTTTGAATCAACTATGACCTTTGACTCCTGGAAATCAAAGTCTATGGAGCCTCTGTTCCTTCTCTTTCCCCTTAAAATGACGGACAGGTCATACATATTTCGAAAGAACGGCAGTAAGTTCCTGTATCTTTCCTCAAGCTCAGGATGTCCCCCCTGAAGGAGTTTGTGTACATTGTCATATGTCATACGTTCATTGCTTCGTATGATACTTTCTGAAATATGGGATTCGGTTACATTCCCGGATGCATCTATGGTCATACGGACACTGAATGCCAGCTTGTCCTCATTGGGATTTAGACTGCAAAGGCCGTTTGACAGTATTTCCGGAAGCATTGGTATTACCCTGTCCACCAGATAGACACTGGTTCCCCGGTCAGCTGCCTCTTTATCAAGCTCTGAACCCTCCCTTACATAATGACTGACATCTGCAATATGGACCCAAAGTATATATGTTCCGTCTCCCCTGGCCTCAAGTGAAACCGCGTCGTCAAGGTCCTTTGCATCCGCACCGTCTATGGTAACAGTCAGGAGATCCCTGTAATCCTCCCTTTGCCCAGGTGTCCCTGTATTATCCATGGCAGCAATAGCCTTTGCCTCGGAAACTGCTTCAACCGGATATTCCTCACTGTAGCCGTAAAGCTGCAGAAGATATTTGTAAAAGGACCTGGGATCCGAGCTTCTTGCAATAATGGATTTTACAATGCCTGTTGCAGGCAGCCTGCCATGGGCTGCCCTGATTATTTCCACGGAAACAACGTCACCTGAATAAAAATCCACCGGTGAATCTTCAGCGATATTTATATCACCGTATCTTTTATCAAAGGGAATCAGAAATGTTTCCCTGCCTGTTCTTACTGTTCCAAGAACCTCATTACGCTGTTCATTCAGAATCTGGACAACTTCTCCGCGGAATCTTCTTTCATCACCCTGTGCCGGCAATGACTTTACAAGCACACTGTCTCCATGCATGGCTCCGTTCATATTGTCAGGGGCAATGAAAACATCATCCTTTCCCTTGTCATCAGGAATCAGGAAGAAGAATCTCCCCGCGGTTCCCTGGATTGTTCCCCTTATGAGCCTGGTCTTTTCAGGTATTACATACCTTCCTTTCCCGGAAACTCTTACAGCCCCGGACTCAACCATCTGATTGATGAGATGGTTGAACTCCTCCCTGTCCTTTTCAGGCACATCAAGCACCACATGCAGTTCCGGCAGGGTCATCGGTGTATAAAACTCACTGCTTAAAAATGCAGCTATCTTTCTTTTTCTTTCCTCACTGTGTTTCATTTAAATTCCAATCCGGCTGCCACGGGTTACTCCGGGCATCCTCAGGTAATCTTACCCAAAATGAAATAATTGAAGCTCCGTTCCTCCGAAGGTTCAAGCATTCCTGACTCCAGGATGTAAAATCCTGATTCAATCAGTTTCTCTTTGTATTTATTATATCCCATGGATGAAAAGAACCTGTACCCTATGCCTTTGGAGGTTTCAATGACACCTTCTGTGTCCCTCCCTCCGTAATTGCCTATGAATGCAATTCCATCACGGGTCATAATCCTGCGAAGTTCGCCAAGTACCTTTCCCAGGTCATCAAACGGCACATGGAGCAGGCAGTTCATTGCAAACAAACCCTGGAACATCCCGTCCTTGAAATCCATTTCATAGAAGTCCATGACCCTTGCTTCAAGCCCCTTTTCCAGACAGAATCCGACATGTCTGGGCGAAAGGTCAATACAAGTGGGCTTCAGCCCGTTTTCTTTGAAATACACACTGTCCTGGCCTGTTCCGGCCCCTATCTCCAAATATGATGTCAGACCTCTTTCCTTCATGTGGAAAAGGAATCTGTCCCTCATCATTATCTTCCACCAGGATTTCTGTGAGTTTTCCCTGAAATCAGCATTTTTTTCGTAGAACTCAACCAGCTGTTTCTTGATATCCATATTCATTCCTTCACCGTGAACCCATGTCTTCCGGGCATGAGTTTTCTTTCCGAACCGTAAACACCGGGCACCTTGAACCTTGCCTCACAGCCCTTTGGAATCTCTATATCAAAGACGGTTTCTCCGTTGCCCCTTCTCCAGGCCACGGATATCCTTCCATGCACACTTTCATGGGATGCCCGGACCCACTCAAGTCCGCATTTCACCTGAGGAACCATATCAATGACTTTGAACCCGGCTTTTTCTTCATCTGGACTTATTCCTGCAAGATATCTGAAGAAAACCGCTATGAAATCAGAGAACATATGGTGGTTCCTTGAACCCTCGCCATTCCAGCACTCCCACAAGGTAGTTGCTCCCCTGTCGATCCAATTTCTGAATGAGGGGTAGGTCGGATTATTGATCATTCGCAGTGACAGGTCCATCAGACCATGCTCCCCAAGGGTATTGTGAAGATACTTGTTGCCCAGGATTCCCGTATCCTGATGGAAATCATTTTCCTCGATCATAGCCATAAGCTTCCTGAGCAAGGCAGGTTTTTCAGAATCATCCATTAGACCCTGGTATATGGCACATGCTATGGAAGTCTGGCAGTCTCCAAGTACATCTCCTGTCTTTTCATCAATGAAATGCCTGCGAAAATCCTTTTTGATTTTTTCAGCCTTGTCACTGTATAACCTTGAATCTTCATTGTTCCCAAGAACTGTGGCAATTTTTTCAATTGTCTTTGCAGTATTATAGTAATATGCAGTATCCGTGACTTCTACAGGACACTTGAATGATGACATGCTGATCATCAATGCCCTGCCCTCAAAAGGAGGACACCAGTCGCCTATTCCATAACTGACAATACCGTCTTCAGCCATGGAATCCATGAATGCGAAATGCCTGCATATTGCATCGTAGTTCTCTTCCAATACTTCTGTGTCACCACTAAATATGTATATGTACCACGGTATCAAAGTAAGTGCACTTGACCAGTCGGGACCATTGCCCCAGTTATATCCCCATCCCGTCGATGGGACGACACAGGGTATGGAGCCATCAGGTTTTTGTGAGTCCCTTATATCTCCAAGCCATTTTCTGAGCATTGGTGCTGAATCAAAGTTAAAGAGTATCTGCTCAGCAGAAAGAGATATGTCTCCGGTCCATGCATTCTTCTCCCTGTGGGGGTCATCAGTAGGAAGTCCATGGAAGTTTGAAATGATAGACTGATTCGAGGCTTTGTACAACGCATTAAGTGTTTCATCAGAACATTCGAACCATCCGTGTCTTTCCATGTCCGTATTTATCATAAGGGCTTCCACTTCCGGTTTTTCAGTACATCCTGTAATTTCAGCATATTGAAATCCGTGATAAACAAAGTCAGGATGCCAGTACTCAACGGAATCACTTCCCTTTATATATCGGTCGGTCTGAAAATCCCCGCTCCTTACAAAACCTGAAATTGACCCCTGGTTTATATGAACACCATCTTTATCAAGGATTTCCGAATATCTTATGGTTGCCTCTGTGCCTGCAGGACCGGTGAATCCTATCCTGCAGAATCCTGCCATGTTCACTCCCATGTCGAAGATCCAGGCTCCTTCAGGAGTCTCCCATGAGTTCACCGGCATGAATGACCTTGTGATTCTTATGGGCTGCGCATTGAAAGGTTTCAATATCCCGCCGGGACTTCTTGCAATTACAGCTCTTCCCCATCCTTTGTCATCATATTCCGGAGTGTCCCAGTTTTTCTTTTCGAGACGGGCATCATAGGTTTCGCCATTTCGGATGCCGTTGAAAACAATGGGTCCGTCTGAGCTTCTCCATGATGAATCACTGATGATTGTCTCCTTGCTGCCATCTTCATAGGTTATATGAATCTGTACAATCAACTTTGGAAGACTCCTCCATGTGGCTTCCCTGGAATTCCACACATCCTTGGTGAAGCAGTTGTACCAGCCGTTTCCCAGTATCACACCAATCACATTGTTTCCTTCACGAATAAGCTGTTTTACATCATATGATGAATACAAAATGGTGCTGTCATACTTTGTATATGGCTGTGCCAGCACTTCATCGGATACCGCCATGCCGTTGACCGACGCCTTGAAATATCCAAGCCCGGCAATATACATGACAGCTGACCCAACAGGTTTGCAAATGGAGAATGTCTTCCTGAAATAGGGAGCCATCACTGCTTCATCCACCTTTGACATAAAGCATGCGCTGACCCATTTTGCCTCCCATTTCATTCCCTTTGGTTCACTTATCATAGAAATGTCCTCCTGACTGCTTCAAGATATCCATATCCATAAAGGTCATCCGGCTGCAGATAACTGGTTTCCGTCCATTCATTCCAGCTGTTTATGATTATGAGAGGCGGTCCGGCATGGCTGTCAGAGTATTCCTTTGCCATTTGAAGGGCCTTTTCTATGTTTTCAGGAGTGTTGTTCTTCGTAACCCCCGGTTTGAAATCAATGAACCTTGGGTTGTTGTCCCACCCCAGGGATATGGACGGATAATACGGAAGATAACCCTCCTCATCAATGGAATCCCACTCCTTTTTCACATCCTTCAGTATTTCTGTATAATCCCTGTCGATGTCAGTAAACATGGCAAACTGGTAATGGGTCATGCTGTCATATCCCAATTCAACAATTACATCCATGTCCGCTGGTTTTCTCATGATATATTGGAAATGAACTCCGGGCAGTCCTGCTTCCATGGCCCTGTTCCTCATCCAGTCAAGGGCTGCTTTTGTTTCGGCAACTCCACCAAGGCCTCTGACCAGGGTATCCGTATCAAATATGGAAAGAACCGGCTTCCCCTCAATCCTATAATACTGCGGGTGCAGGAAGTATTTATTTATAAGTCTGTTGGTAATTTTTTTGAATTCGGGAAAATCAACCGCTCCATCCCATATCATGCAGTCAATGTGCGAGTTGCGTACATCCCAAAGATAATCGGCATTGTGGTTTGCCCACATTATATAGAATTTCATCTTATTGTTGTTGCCGGCCTTCAGAAAACCATCATTCAGGCAGTTTTCAAGAAACGGCCTCCGGTCATACCAATACCAGTCGTAGATGAATACATTTACACCGTGGGAAACCGCCTGGTCAATCTGCATCTCCATAACCTTTGACTCAGCCTCGTTGACATATCCCCACACCGGCTTCCTTGGCCATGTATGTCCCGGGAATTTACCCCTGGCATTTTTAACGGATTGCCACTCACCGATTCCATCAGGCCAGAATATCCTGGTCCTTGGCTCATCGCCCGTATAGGACGGCCATACATATGCAGCAACATCATATTTCATTGAATATTCTCCTATATTATCCTTGCCTGGCCCATGCCCTCGACGGCATGATGCCTGACCTCCAGTTTTTCCATCCATCTCCTCACTTCCACTGTCTTGAAATGATGTGAGTCAAACTTATTCTTCCTTCTTTTGTCCCTATACCATAGATTGTTGTCATACAGCCACATTGGCGCCGTCCACATGCATATTTCAGGTCTGACCAGTTTATAAACATCCTCACCGGCTCCGTTCTGTCCATGGTGTGCCATCTGCACAATCTCACTTTTCAGCTTTTCACCGAAGCGCTTTGCAAGCTTCTGCCCTGCCCTGAACCCAAGGTCCCCCAGAAACAATGCCTTTTTGCCGTTTGGGAATATAAGCCTGAAAACGACACATGTGTCATTGACAGTTGAGCCCCCGGTATATCCCGGATCAAACTCCAGATAATCATCAGGAACTTTCATGATATCGATCATCATACCGTCAACGTCCAGTTCATCACCTTCATTGAGAATCATTGCAATGTCATCGAACATGGGAAGGACATCAAAGAACACCATGTTGTCCTGGGCATACTGGGGTTCCGCTTCAAGTATCCATTCAGCAGGCGGAAAATTATAACATAGTTTTTCTATTGTAATACCCCTCATGTCTTTGCTCCCGGCAATGTCCACAAGAGCGTAGTAATGGTCACTGTGCACATGGGTTATTATCCAATATGATACAACGGAGCCATATTCATGTATCTTTTCTGTCAGATATGCCGAATCTCCCCTAAGTCCCCCGTCAATGACAACCAGTTTTCCATTCGGAGTGACTATAAGATAAGACATCATCTGTGTCTTTGTCATATTTGGTGCCTGGATGATGGTATATCCCCCAAGACCAATTTCAAATAGCTGCTCTTTCATTCACATTCCCCTTGTCAATTTTTCCAGCTGCCCAAGCAATTCCGGTTTTATTTCAATGATTCCACCCTCGCCGTCACTTCTTATGACATCATTTATCTCATAAAGTGTCATACGGGAGAACAATCCCGTATCCCTGATCATTTTGAAATCTTCTGCAAAATCCCAGTAGTCATATCTTTCAAAAGTCATGGGAACACCAAAGCCTGCTGCAGTGTCTATGATCTGCCTGCACTGTGGGTCTTCCAATATAAACCGGGGAGACATTTGATATGAACGGATGTTGATTTCATCCGGTTCTGTTTCTTCCAGCCATCTCTTCCACTGCCATTCTATATTCATGGGATATGCCATATGCCTGGCAAGAGGTATGGGGTCATAAAGCATTTCCATGTTCAGTGTAAGAATGAACTTTTTACCCCTTTTCCTTGTTCTCTTTGCACTTTCCACAAGCATTTTTGTATAGGCATCTCCCCTGATGGCAGCAATTTTGGAAACATCCATCTGCTCCTCTGAACAATTTCCGAATCTCCTTAGATACTCCTCCTTTATACAGTCATTGTATCCGTATGCAAATGGTTCATCCACATGAGCTGAATGGCACTCAATCCGTGTTCCGAGCATATCAAAGTCATCATCCAGTGCTTTTTCGAGCCATTTCATCCAGTAATCCATTACCGCAGGTTCACATTCACAAAGTGTGGCATGCAGGTATTCATCCTTCCCCTTTGCGATTGCAATGAACCCTTCCCTGTCGTCAGGGTCCAGCTCCACTCCAGTTATGAACCCAAAACCATCATCAAAGTGAAATCCTGTTTCAAGACAGTTTGTACCCGGCGGCAAAAATCTGGATGCATGGCCGGGAGATGAATAAATCTCCTCTCCGCTTTTCTCATGTATTGAAATCCCATTCATGGGGGTATTTATGAATCTTTCATTCCTGTCTGTTTCGTAAGGACCCGTGACACCGACCGCAATATACCTTTCATTTATTTCAAAGCCGGAAAGTTCAAGGATTTCTATAGGGTCACCTTTTTTGCAGAGTACCTCCACAGGATAGTCAGCCTTGAATCCTGCTGAAATGGAATCGCCTGCGGCAATCCCTGTCTTGATATCAAGATTGAAATCACCGTTGTACTTTTTGTAATGTGAGTTGTTTTCTGAAACGTAGATGGAAATATTTTCTTTCCTGATCCGGGTATGTGAATTATTTTGTTTGTACAGCCTTATTTTACAAACCTGCTTTTCAATGGCCTTTAGGTCCAGGTCCCATTTCCTTCGTTTGATCCGAAGCTCAGGGTTCTCAAAAAGGAATTTACTGGCAATCATTATATCGCCCCCTGTGTATGGAATCCCCGGGTTCTCCCTCGCTTCTTTATAATAAGGTGAGTATGTCAGCCAGATGCCCTGTTCCTGGGGTCTCATTATAACCGCTGCCTCCATACCGGAAGCTCTGGCTGCTTCAACGAATACACGGCTGTAGTTCGGTATGATATCTGCAGTCTCGATCATTTCCCTGTGGGTGGGTGCATTGTGGTCCCAGAAATGCCCGTAGCTTTTATCACCGTAGTACTGAAGATATACCCTGGAAACCCCGGCTCTGGAAAGGCGCTCCATTATCCTGTACATTGTACTTTCATGGACTATATGCCTTGCATCATCGGGGAAATCCATAAGTGCTGATAATTCCAAAACAATACCTCACTCCCCTGGCACATCAACTGATATTCCATTGGCCACCTTGTCCATCAGCTGTCTGAAATATGAATAATTGTCAAAGGATACATCAAAGGGTACCGCATGGTCCACATGCGGAATGTATCCTCCCTTTTCAATCATACCCGGGACCTTACCCATGACTTCATGGTAAATCTGCTTTTTCCCTTTTGCCAGCTCCCTCTTGTCTATTCCACCCAGAAGGCCGAATTCGGGAAACTGTTTTCTGGTTTCAAAGAGGTCAACCCCTGCTGCAATCTCACAGGGACTCATTGCGTCAGCTCCGGCTTCAATCCACAATGGGATAAGACCTCCCGGATATCCGTCACAGTCAACCATAATAATCTCAGTACCATTGGACTTTGCAAAATCAATGAACCTCCTGTAGTGGGGGAACATGAACTCCCTGAACATTGAAGGACTGACCATGGGAGCTCCTTTGTAGGCCATGTCCTCTTCCAGCTCAATTGCATCAATCCTTATATGTTCATATGCCCTTTTCAGGACCTCAATCGCGAAATCAGTTATATACTCAAACATATCATGAAGAAGCATCGGCTCATCATAAAAAGCCATGCAGAGATTTTCAAAACCAAGCCAGTCCCTTGACGTCCAGAACAGAAATGGAACCGAGACAATCACCGGACTCATGGATTTGTTATAGGCCCGGGCAATCTTTGCGAAATCTTCAGGGAATCTTCCGGGGTCTGCAGCATCATAGCGTTTCTTCATCTCATTGAAATCCTCCCTGGACTCAACAGGATGTTTAAGCCATGACCTTGTCACAAATCCCGGGTTGGCAGTGTCCTTGAAATCCTTTCTCAGAGCACCGAGATTGTCCACCCATATCTTGTAATTTTCGTCCTCTTCAAGGATTTTTTCTTCGAAAAATGGATGCATTCCTATTGTGACCGGAGGTTTGATCCATATTGTATCCATGGAAAAGAATTCCCTTGGTGAGATGCCATCAGGAAACCCCTGTTTCTTCCATTCCCTGAGTGTTGCTTCCCTGATAGGCCATTCAACCAATGGAATTCTGTCAGTTTCCCTGAATTTCAATGTGTCTATGAATCTTTGTCTTGCATCCATGTCAGTCCTCCAGAATCTTCAGCTTGGCAAATGATGCCATCAGGCGCTTCTTTCCTGATTCCTCGAAATCAACCTCAATCATCCTGTCCTCTCCACTGCCTTCGGAACCTACGACAACTCCTTCACCGAACTTCCTGTGAAGCACCCTTTGTCCCATCCTGACGTCTGCAGCGTCCCCGGCAGTTGCTCCAAGGGATGATATATCGAGAGGTTTTCCACCCCTGGTCAGTTTGAATCCGGTCTGTTTCCTTGTTGCACCAAAGGGATCCATATGCCTTCTTCCGGAATCCATATATTCAATCCTTTTGGAGTCTATCTCTCCCAGAAATCTTGAGGGAATATTCCTTTGTGTCTGACCATAAAGGGTTCTTTCATTAGTGTTAAAAAGGTATACCTCATCCATTGCCCTTGTTATACCTACATAACAAAGTCTTCTTTCCTCTTCCATCCTGTCAGCACCTTCGGTTATGGATTGGTAAGAAGGAAAGATACCTTCTTCCATGCCGATGATGAACACCGTGGGGAATTCAAGTCCCTTTGCACTGTGCAGTGTCATTATGGAGACATACGGACCTTCCTTTTCTTCATCAGCATCCGTACTCAGGGTTATACTTTCAAGGAATGTTTCAAGTGTCATTTCCTCTCCGGTCAGTTCCGGGAACTCATCCATTGAAGTCATTATGGCACTTTTCAATTCCCTGATGTTCTCAATCCTTGACCTGGCCTCAATTGTGCCCTCGGCCTCATACATCTCTACAAGACCCGACAGCGCGACGGCTTTTTCATATACTTTCTCGATGGAGTCCTCACGGGCGGATTTTCTCAATGCCTCAATGATATCAGTGAATTCCTTTATCCTTGTCTCGGCAGTTCTCAGAACACTGAATTCCCCTGCCTTCATTGCAACATCATACATGCTTTCATCGTTCTGAAAGGAAATGTCTTCAATCCTTGATACAGTGGTCTGGCCTATTCCCCTTCTCGGTTCATTTATGACACGTTTCAGCTGTATGTTGTCATCAGGATTGATTGCAAGCTTCATATAGGCCAGGATATCCTTTATTTCCTTGCGCTGGAAGAAACTTGTTCCACCGAAGACCTTATATGGTATGTTCCTGGCCTTCAGGGCCTGCTCAAGTCTCAGGGATTGTGCATTGACTCTGTAAAGGACGGCAAACTCATCATAATTCCTTCCTGATTCTTTCTCCGAGCCTATGATAGCCGCCACCTTTTCCGCTTCATTGAAATCATTTGATGCAGTCAGAAGACGTATAGGACATCCTTCGCCTTTTTCCGACCAAAGTGTCTTTCCTTTTCTTCCATAGTTGTTGCCTATGACGTCATTTGCGGCTGCAAGAATGTTCTTTGTCGACCTGTAATTTTGTTCAAGCTTTATGACCCTGCATCCCATGTAATCCTTTTCGAACTCCAGTATGTTCCTTATATCAGCTCCCCGCCATCCGTAGATGGACTGGTCATCATCACCCACTACAAATATGTTGCCATGTATCTGTGAAAGAATGTTGGCAAGCCTGTACTGTGCCAGGTTGGTGTCCTGGTATTCGTCGATCAATATGTGCCTGAAAGCATTCTGAAAATATGACCTAATGTTGGCAAAGTTCTCAAGCATGAGTACTGCATTGAATATAAGGTCACCGAAATCCATGGCATTGTTTTCAAGCATATGCTTTTGATAAAGTTCATATACTTCGGCGACTCCGGTCATCTTATAATCACCTGCATTGCTTTCCTTGAATTTCTTTGGATCAATGAGCTCATCCTTTGCACGGCTGATGTGATGGACTATCATCTTCGGTGGGAATATCTTGGAATCCATGTTCAGTTCCTTGAGACAGTCCCTTACAAGGGTAGCCTGGTCATCCTGGTCATAGATTGCAAACCCGGGGCGATATCCGAGGCTTTCGGGGTACATCCTCAGCATCTTAAGGCATATGGAGTGGAAAGTTCCGGCCCAGGGAAACCAGATGCTTTCTCCGAATATCCTGCCGACCCTCTCCCTTATTTCCCTTGCAGCCTTGTTTGTAAAAGTTATGGCCATGATGGAATGGGGCCGAATACCCTTTTCCTTTACCAAATAGGCAAGCCTGTTTGTCAGTACGCTGGTCTTCCCGCTTCCCGCACCCGCAAGCACAAGAACCGGTCCGTCTTCAGCCAGAACCGCTTCCCTTTGTCTGTCATTGAGTTTACTTGATATGATGTCCATTGCTCCTCCGATGCTGCATTTTCAAGTATTAAGATTATATCATGCAGCAGGCGGATTATTTTATCGATTGTTAATAAATATGCAATGCACCCATGTAAAATATGTGCTAATCTATGGTTGTACGAAAGAGGAGATTTGAAATGAAGAAATGCATTTTTTGCCTTTCAATGGTCTTTTTAGTGTTGTTTGCATCATGCAGCAACAGCACTGAAGTAAGCACCCCGCCAAAGGATACCGATTACATTGTCACTCCAGAGAAGCCCGCATCCACACCGGCCCCGGAAGTGCTGTTTAAACCGGTGCAATTCAATGTAGCGCTGTATGAATCCAGTGACGACACAAAACGGCTTTATATAAAAACACAGTACATTGATCCTTTTTGCTTCGAAACAGGCACACCTGAACGGCAGCTTGCTGATGACATACATTCGGATATGGAAAAGTACCTGGATTATATACGAAATTCTGCAAATGAATATCCTGCCACTGAAGAAAACCTTGTTTCATACGGACTCAATACATTCATCACAATAACCCGGAACGATGAACGATTTCTATGCGCTTATGTTGATTATTATATCTATGAGGGCGGTGCCCACGACAATCTGTACCGGCAGACCTATGTTTATGACAGGCTGGGAACCAGATTCATGGAGCTTGATGAAATCATTGCTCCCGGTAAAACCATCGAAGATGTTGAGAATGAGATAAACAATCAAATGCGGGAAATAATTGAAGAACAAGGTCAGATGTTCTACGGAGAAACAGTATCCTTCGATGACCTATATGCACCTCCTGGTTTTTATATAAAAGACGACAGGCTTATTGTATTCTTCCAGACCTATGAGATAGCCCCATATGCCGCGGGAATCCAGGAATTCACCATGCCTGCGGACTTCCTCTCCACCGAAGAATAATCCATCGCATCCAACCCCCGAACCCAATATCATCCCTCATAATAATCACCTCTCAGGAAAATATTTTCCTGAGAGGTAAATATTTTCCTGAGAGGTGATTATTTTCCTGAGAGGTGATTATTCCGGTAAATGTAAAAGGAGACGTCTTCGGGCTGAAGACGTCTCCTGCTTATGTATATGTTTTTCAGTTTTCGGGTTCTATGAGACCGTAATCGCCGTTTTTCCTTTTATAAACTACATTTATTTCTTCGTCTTCAGAGTTCCTGAACATGAAGAACTCGTGTCCGATAAGCTCCATCTGCAGTATTGCTTCTTCAACCGACATGGGCTTGATCGGGAATTTCTTTGACTTGACTACAGAGTAGTTGTTTTCAATTGTTTCTTCCGTATCCTGTGAATTTTCAAAGGCTCCTGAATGGAATTTCTTCTCCAGTTTGGTCTTGTGCCTTCTGATCTGCCTGTCTATGACATCGACGGCTTTGTCTATGACGCTTAATGCATCATGGTTCTCTATTTCTGTCCTGTACACCATTCCCCTGTGAACAATCGTTGCCTCCAGTTTGATAAAATTCCCGTGCTTCTGTGTGCTGAATGTAAGGTCCGCCTCTGCTTCCCTGCGGAAATACTTCTCGAGCCTTGAAAACTTTTTTTCAGCCCAGTCACGCACATCATCGGTTACATTCATATGTCTTCCGCTGATATTGATCTTCATGTCCATCGCTCCTTTCAAAGAGAAATTATCTGATGTGATATAGATATTATATACCCTGTTCACATCATCTTAATTATTGATTTATATTTTCCCGGATTTTTTTCTGAGTCTCTTCATTCATACTTAACTTTCATAAGATACAACCCGTGGCCCGGCAAGGTTCTGCCTGCCCATTTTCTGTTGCAGCTGTCAATGATTCCCGGGATATCCTCCGGCTTCTTTTTTCCCTCCCCGCATTCCAGTATGGTACCCGCTATTATCCGTACCATGTTGTACAAAAAACCATTTCCCTCGATTTCGATTGTTATAAGATCCCCGGTTTTATCCAGTTCCAGCCGATCAATCCGCCGCACGGTATCCTCAACTGTGCTTCCGGATGCCATGAAAGTCTGAAAGTCATGGGTTCCTGTAAAATGTACCAAAGCTTCCTTCATGGCTGTTAAATCCAGTGATTTGCCGTATCTGTAGGCTTTGTTCTCATGGAATGGAGACCTTTGCTGTCTGTTGAATATGAGATATCTGTAAACTTTTCCCGTTGCAGAAAACCGTGCATGGAAATCCATGGGAACTTCCCTTGACGAAACAATTGAAATATCCTCCGGCAGCCTTTGGTTGAGGGCTTTTGATATTATCTCGGGACGTATTTTGGCTTCTGTGAAGAAAGTGGCTGTCTGACCGAGTGCATGGACTCCCGCATCGGTTCGCCCTGCACCATTTATTCGAATGTCCTCTCCCGTAGTATCCTTGATGGCTTCCTCGATTTTTTGCTGGACAGTCATACCGTTGCGCTGGACCTGCCAGCCGCAATAGTTGGTTCCATCATATTCAATTTCAATGAATATATTTTTCATAGACACCCCTGGTCCGATGGTCAGATGGCATCCCCTGTACCATAATCTTCATTCGGTATTGTCTTGTCCAGATCCAGCTCATCTCCGTTTTCAAGCATACCTGCAATGGCATTTACCGTCTTTGCACAGTCCCTGATAGCTCCGGCAAGCAACTCACCCACCGATGAGTCATAGGTCTTTCCTTCCTGCCCCGGCTTTTCCCATTGTCTTCCAGCCAGATTCAGCACATCAACATCCTCAAACTCATTGTCGACATAGCACTTCCTTGGCAAAGGAAGCCTGTTGATTATCTTCTTTTTTCTGTCCTCAGGATCAAATAGTATGTCAAGTACCTTATGCATATTGGAAACTGCCTTCCTTATTTCTGCGTGGCTTATAATAAAAGTCTGTGTCTCGTAAATGTATTTTGACAGATAATCCGGTACTGCCTCAGGTATTTTTTCAGTCCGTATAAGCTCTGCAACATTGGTCCGGGCTGCAGTAAGTCTTTTTTCTTCATTCCAGAGTCTGGTGTCGATGGTTGCTTCTATTTGATAATGGGTTAGTTTTTTCCTCTTTCCATCATTTGTGTAGCAGCCATCCTTCACCATGCTGTTGACATAGGGATGTGCACTTTTGTCACAGTAATAGTGGCAGAGGAACCCAAGTATATAAACCAGAAAGTTTTCATAATCAGTTCCTGTCATTTTGTTGAGCTGATTTACGGCATCCTTGAAGAACTTTCCCGTCTGGACATGGTGCATCTTCTGTCCGGTTTCCCTGATTCCGCTTCCCATAGGATTCCAGGGTTTGTAATAAAAAAGGATATCCGGTCCCTGCGCTCCAAGGTTATACAGTTTTTCATTGTCTTCGATGAATTGTCTTACATTGGAATCATCAATCAAATCCTTCACACCTTCAGCGAAAAGGATATGGGTCAGTATATCAGGCATAAGCTCTCCCGGTTCTTGTCTTAATACCAATCAGTGGCAACCGACTGGATTTAGACAATTATATCACTTTTATTATATGCATAGTAGGTAATTGCAATTTACAGGATTCCAGAGGGTATTGAATGACCATCCACGATAATATAGAATTATCTCAGAGTCAAATCTTATGGATGGGGGTTCATATGAAAAACAATAAGCTGACCAAAGCGGAAAAGAGCTGGATATTGTATGATTGTGCAAATTCTGCATATTCGATTGCAATTACAACAGCATTGCTTCCAATTATATTTGGTAGATTCACCAATATAGGAAGTGCAATGGACCTGGGATTCTTCAATTCCATAGCAAGCATCATAATTGCCGTACTCAGTCCCATTCTCGGTACTGTGGCAGACTACAAGGATAAAAAGAAACGTTTCTTTCTGTTCTTCTTCCTGACAGGAGTAATATTCACCGCCTGTCTTGCATTTGTCCCGCCGGCCAGTGGTATGTGGCAGCTTCTTGTCATATTCTATGTACTTACCGCAGTCGGTTTTGCCGGAGCAAATATCTTCTATGATTCATTCCTTGTTGACGTAACATCAAAGGACAGAATGGACCGGGTTTCCACAAGCGGCTTTGCATATGGATACATATCAAGTGTAATTCCTTTTGCAATAAGCCTCGGTGTAATCTTTGTGCTTGGAATGGACAAGGACATCGGATACGAGCTTGGCTTCATGATCACCGCCCTTTGGTGGGGACTTCTTACAATTCCAATGCTGAGGAATGTAAAGCAGGTACATTATATTGAACCTGAGCCAAAGCCTGTCGCACAGAGCTTCATTAGATTGGGAAAAACAATAAAGAACATCAGCAAGCACAAGACAGTATTTGTTTTCCTGATAGCATATTTCCTTTACATTGACGGAGTGGACACAATTATAAAGATGACTGTCCCGTATGCCCAGGAAGTTATTTCTGCAGAAAGTCTCGATATGTTCCTTCTTCTTGGAATACTGCTTGTCATTCAGATTGTGGCTTTCCCCTTTGCAATAATATACGGCAGGCTTGCCAAGAGATTTTCAACCAGAACAATGATAATAGTAGGTATATGTACCTATGTAGTGACATGTGCCGTGGCTTATTTCATTTCTGATGTATGGCATATATTCGTCCTTGGAATACTGATTGCATCAGCACAGGGAGGAATACAGGCTCTCAGCAGATCATATTATGCAAAGATAATACCGAAGAAATACTCAAATGAGTTCTTTGGGTTTTATAATATCTTCGGAAAATTTGCAGCCATCATCGGACCCTCACTGATGGCTCTGACAACGAGGCTTACAGGAGATGCAAGATACAGCATCTTCGCCCTCGTACCTTTGTTCATAGCCGGATTCTTCGTGTTCATCACTCTTCCAAAGGACAGCGATATAGTAGTAGCAGAGGAAATCTGACAGAAACCAGGCATGTGACCTGGTTGAATACAGAGCGGTCACGTCATCCGTGGGATGATGTGACCGCTTTTTTTAGATTCGATGAATCATTTCGTCATTCATGGTTCCGGAATTGGTTCTTCCCCAGTCTATCCTGATACGTGGTATCTCATACTCATAATACCAGCGGATGCTTATCTCACGTTCTCCAAGCCGTGCATGGAAAAGGGCACAGCTTGTTATCTTTTCATCTATTATTCCAACCGGCTCGATGTCCCTGAATTTTGATATGTCCTCTTCGGTTCTCAGGTATTTTACGAGGTCAGCCTTGAATGATGCCGCCTTGTCACGATCCTCGGAGAAAACATCACCTGTGTTCCATGCCGGCTTCTCAACTGTTAAATAAACAGGTGAGCATATGGCAAATGCGCCGTCGTTTTGCATTACCTTCATATAAATAAAGTCACCCTTCAGCTCAGAAGCCTTGACCGGGAACTTTTCTGCAAAATCCATTGCTCCGGGTCTGAATGTCTTTATTATGTATTTACCGGATACAATATCAATCCTGTGGATTTCATCGGTACCTCTTACAGTCACCTCAATGGAATACTCATCTGCCTCACTGACATCATCCCCATACCCACTGCCATTTACCCTGAAGTCCAGGAAAATACGCCTGTCGGTCGTTGCATAGGTATGCCTTTTTTCGAAGGCCTCCCATATGGCATCCCTTGTCAGTTCCTTTGCCCTTGCTGCAGTGACGGGTCCTGTGCCATATGCACTGTCACGCTTGTTGAGATATCTGAAGAACCTCCCCCTTGACTCCTCAATGGTCCTCGGACCACCCATAAGACCGTAGTGAAGGTCTGAACTGCCGCAAACAGCAGGTTTGAAACCTCTGTCCAATGCCTCCTGGAGTAGCCATTCGGCATTTCCGAATGCACTTATGGCTTCAACCATCCGTTCCCTAACAGGCATATAATCGGCCCATCTGGGTATACGACCTCCAACATGAACTTCCATGAAAACATCATTCCTGAAACCATATGTCCTTTCAAGTTCATCCATTGGAATCCTGAATCCGGGGGGAAGTGCTTCATCAATGGCCTTGAAAAATATATTTCTGTCACCTTCAGGAACCGGATGAGCTTCATAGGACAGGAACGGGACATATCTGCCCGGCTCATCGGTCTTCCTGCATGCACTCTTGTATTCATCCCATATCTTTGTCCTGTCAGTCTCAGGGAATGACATTGGCCCCGGGGCAGAAAAATCAAATCTGCCTATGTCCCTGGCCTGTTCATGCCGTGCAAGAGGCGATATCTTATTATTGTTCACATGCATCAGATGCATGGTTGAATCCCCCCATCCGTGGGCATGGAGGTCTCCCCAGTAGATGAACTCGGTCGGGTCGTTTTCAACTGAGATTGGATTTGAATGAAACCGTGTTTCATCCCCTTTGAAGTATGCCTCAAGCCTGTATATCCCCGGTTTCTTGAATACAACACCTTCCAGAATCCCTGCACCTCCGTTTATTTCAAGTTCCTTACCTTCAATGACAACGGTTTCCTGTGAATCCTCCATCTGGTTTCCGCAATTGTCAAAAAGGCCTATATGTATGCGCTGGGGTTCAGCGGTTCGGGCGACCGTTGGTCCGAGAATCCTGAGGTATTTTTTATCATTCCTTGCTGTAACTTCAAATGTAATCGGTGACCCTTCAACCGGGTAAATATTATCCTTACATCCAGCTTCCAGGAAAAGGTATGACTCTCCTGCAGTCCAGTAAGTATTGCTTCCGGCCCCGCCTTTGGACATGTCGCCGATCCGTATTATAATTTTCTCATGCTTTTTGAATTTCCCTGATTCCACATATATCCTGCAGACTTTACTGAAACCGGGGACTTTTTCCAGAAGAACCAGTCCCGCGTTTCCCTTGTAATCCATGCTTACATAATCCTTGCCTCCGGAGTTTTCCTTTTGCATCTCATGTGCCAGGCTTCCGTTATATATAAACAGGCTCATGCAGCTGCCGGCCGGCATCGGTTTTCCCTCATTGATGATTTCAACAATAAATGTTCCCCTGAGGGCAGCCGGAACCCTGAAACCGGGTCCTTCGTAAGTTTTGCCTTTTACATCGGTGAACTTAATATTGTAAGACAAATTAAACTCTGAGTGCCTGTCGGAAGCCAGTCCGGTGAACCTGTCCATATAATCAGGCTGTGAAATTATTTGTTTATAATCCATGATAATCCCCTATAAACGCACAAATTAATTTTAGATGATTTCAAACATTTTTCTTGTCTGCTGAACATTATTATACTATATTTAATGTACATTATAGATTTTTAACAGCAGTATTGTTTAACATTCCCCTGCTTGGGTATAAAACAAACAATTAGATAAATAATTAAGGAGTGATAATATGAAAAAATTTAATTCTGATCTGTTACTGGTTTATGAATTGTCACACACCTACAGAGATGCTTTGATCAAAGATTTTGAAGACAACTATGATCTTCCCGGGAATTTAAACAAGACTCACCTCAAGACCTTGCTTTATATCAAGTTTGAAAAAAATCCTAAGATGTCCTTGATAAGCAGCAGGATGGGACTTGAAAAGGGTTCATTCACACCGGTTGCACAGAAACTGCTTGAACTTGGTTACATCACCAAGAACAAGACGGACCGCGACAGAAGAAAGAGTATTCTTCTTCTTACTGAAAAAGGAAAGAAAGCTGCCGAAGAATATGAAAAGGCACATCTTGAGTTCCTGGAACAGAAATTCTCGCAGCTCAGTGATGAAGAAAGTGCTAAGCTTCACGATTCATTGGAAACAGTACTTGTCTTCACGAGGAAATTGCTGGAGGAGTAGTTCAGTCTTCCAGTAGTTCATGATACCTGAAGCAGTCTGTTGTATGGTCATTGAGTATACCTATGGCCTGTAGGTATGCATATATTATGGTAGTGCCTGTAAAGCTCATTCCCCTTCGTTTCATCTCCTTTGAGATTGTATCGGACAGAGGACTGCTTGCAGGCACTTCTTTGATGTCCCTGAAGTTGCCATGGATGGTCCTGCCATCGGTGAATCCCCATAAAAACTTGTCGAAGCTGCCAAATTGATTTTGTATCCCGATGACAGCCCTTGCATTTTTAATAGCGGACAGAATCTTCAATCTGTTTCTCACGATACCTGGATTGTTCATCAGCTCCACTACCTTATCCTCTCCGTAGGAAGCTACTTTCTCAATATCAAATCCGTCAAAGGCCCTGATATATTCTTCCCTCTTCTTCAAAATCGTAAGCCATGACAGCCCGGCCTGGGCCCCGTCAAGGACCAGCTTTTGAAAAAGAAGCCTGTCATCGTGCACAGGGACACCCCATTGCCTGTCGTGATATTCAATATATATAGCGGGCTGGTTTTCAACCCATTTACATCTGCTGACTTCCATTTGCCTACTCCTTTATGCTTTTGTTTTCTTTTACTATCTTTGCAATGATCCTGATAAGGACTGCTGCATGAACGACAGCCAGCATAGCCACAAAAATCCTGAAAAAGAAATAGAAATTCGGGTAATGGAATTCTTCACCGTCAATGTTCGGAAATAATATCAGGAGCTGGTAATAAAGAGGAAACCCCGTAAGAAAAAGCACTAAGATTATTCTTCTGTATTTCTCGAGCCTTGATCTGTTGTCGCTGAATATGGATAAATCAGGCATCTCTTCATCATATGTCTTTCTGAAATAATACCATGACCCAAGTCTATCAGCGCATTCCCATCCTGCATCCTCAAAGATCTGCAGGTACTCTTCTTCACTCATCCTGTTGATTCCCTTGAAATCCAGCTGATAACGTACCTTTTCAGGCTCTGAACTTATGAACTCATACATCCCGATGCTGACATTCTTAAGCTTATAACCATCAGCCGCCATATCTTCAAGAAATTTTTCTTCCTTATCATCGTTCCATGCCCAGAACCACTTTCTGACTCTTTTAATCATTTATATACACTCCTCGTTTCCTTTATGCCGTTCCCTACCATTTCGGACAGCCTCTTGATTTCATATTCCACAAGTTCAGTACCAAGTTCCGTCCTAAGGTACAGTTTTCTTCTTTTATTCTCTTCATCCTCACCGACGGATTTAATCAGCTTGTTCGAAAGCAGTGTATTCAATGCTCCGTACAAGGTTCCTGCTGCAAGCCTGATTCTTCCATGGCTCATTTCATCCACTTTCTTCATGATTCCATATCCGTGCAGCGGTTCTGTCAGTGAAATCAAAATATAGTATGTCGCTTCAGTCAGCGGTGAATTCCTTTGTATGAGTCCGTTCATTTATCGCTCCTTATATATCGCACTTCTGTATATCGTCCACCGTTATATCGTACCACTATATATTAGCATAAAAAAACAGCTTGTCAAGCTGTTTTTTTCATTCACCGATATCATAAAACGGTCACGTCATCCGACGGATGACGTGATCACTCTATTAGAGCATCAATTCTTCATCGCAGGTTGCAAGTCCTATTTGAGAGAAATTGAACCGGCCGTATCCGCCGTAGTCCTCAGTCCTGCATTTATCTGACAGGCTTCTTGATTCTTCATCCATGGTTCCCATTCCGGTTCCGCAGCCCTCATACCACAGATACCTGGTTTTTCCATGCTTGTAAACACTGCCGAACCATACACCGCCTTCATCCCAGGTACCTGCTTCTCCACGGGAAAACACAGGACCGCCCAGATACCTTTCCCACTCCATGAGATCAAACGATCTTGCAAGTCCGAATGCATGGGGATAATCATCAAACTTATCAGAGGCTCCATATATCATATAGTACCAGCCGTCTTCCTCCCAGATTCTGCATGTGGAAACACTGAAGGAGTCAAAATCCCCTTCCTTTCCTGTTGGCGAGAACACTTTTCTTTCATTCACAAAGTTCAAGCCGTCAACGCTTGTTGAACAGAAGAATTCGAAGAATCCGCCTTCATTCTTTCTCTGGTAAAACAAGTGGACCAGACCGTCCTTCAAAACAACTTCAGGAGCTATGGCCTTTTCGATTATGGGATTTGTATCATGCTTGGTGAATTTGAAACCGTCATCTGATGTCGCCAGGCAGATTGCCGCAGGTTTATCATATGAATGCCCTGAATAATACAGAAAAACCCTGTCATGAAGCACAACTGTGCCGGGATCAAGTATGTGCCTGCAGTCGAAATCATTTCGGTCCTCACTTACCTTGATTATGGGATTACCTTTGAAGAAATTCCAGTCAACGCCATTGAATTTTTCCGGTTCCACCGTTGCAACACCCATCTGGTCATGAAGTTCACTGCCCTGACCCCTGAAGTACAGGAACAGTTTTCCCCTGAATTCAAGCAAATCCGGATTTGCCGCATGTACACTGTGGAATGTTTCTTCTTTCCTTGGAATCACAGGATTCCCTTTGTAAGCCATGAATTTCATTTTGTCCTCCTGAATATTCGTTCAGCCAGATCACCCCGGCCATATTCCCTGAGGATATCTGAAGCCGGTTTTCTGTTACCTCTCTTACTAAATTGTACAAGGATTCGTCTTTTCCTTCTTTCCTCAGGATTTTTTTCTGTTTTTACCTGCTGCATTGTCCTTGGGTCATATCCGGAATAATACATGCATGTGGAAATCGTTCCGGGCGTGGGATAGAAATCCTGTATCTGGTCCGGTACAAAGCCGCTTTCCATCAGAAACTCAACGAGCTCGATTACGTCTTCCATTCTCTCACCCGGATGTCCTGTAATCAGGTAAGGAACCAGATACTGGCGCTTGCCGATCCTCTTGTTTGTATCTGCATATCTCTTGCTGAACTGCCTGTATATGGATATATCTTCCTTGCCCATGTAACCAAGGACCCGGTTGCTAGCATGTTCGGGCGCCACCTTCAGCTGCCCGCTTATATGATTTTTGCATAACTCCTCAAGGAATTTACCGTTTGTATCCGCCATAAGATAATCGTATCTTATGCCTGACTTCACAAAAACCTTCTTTACTCCCGGAATACTCCTGGCAGCCTTTAATATATCCAGATATTCCATGTGGTCTACATTAAGATTGCTGCATACTTCAGGATACATACACTGCCTGTCACGGCAGACACCCTTGCCCTTATGCACCTTGCAGTATGCATTCCGGAAATTTGCGGTCGGTCCACCTATGTCCGTTATATATCCCTTGAAATCAGGTTTCTGTGTCAGCAGTCTTACCTCTTCAAGAATTGATTCCCTGCTTCTTTTTTGTATGATCCTTCCCTGGTTGAATACAATCGAACAAAAACTGCAGCCGCCGGGACATCCTCTGTGGCTTACAATAGAAAACTTAACTTCCTCAAGAGCCTTTATTCCACCCGCTTTTTCATAGACAGGATGGTATTCCCGTTCATAAGGAAGTGAATAAATCAAATCCATCTCAGCCGTCGTAAGTGGGTTCCCCGGTGGATTGCTTACAAGGAACCTGTCTCTGTGTGCCTGACAAAGTACATTCGTACTTCCGGTATCCTGTTCGGTATATTCAACCGCAAATGCCTCTGCAAAAACCTTTCTGTCCGCTGAGACATCTTCAAATGAAGGCAGTTTGATGCATTTGTCCGGAGCTTCCTTTGATATATATGCCGTCCCCGGAACATTGTATGGAAATCCCCCTGCCCTTAGAATCCCGGCAAGTTCAACAACCGTTCTTTCACCGGGACCATGAATCAGATAATCGGCCTTGCTGTCGAAAAGGACTGACCTTCTCACGCTGTCGCTCCAGTAATCATAATGGGCAAATCTCCTGAGACTCGCCTCAACCCCGCCTATCACAACGGTAATTCCACTGAATGCCTGCTTTGCAAGTGAGGTATATGCAATCAGGGCCCTGTCCGGTCTCTTACCAGCCTTATTGCCCGGTGAATATATGTCTTCTTTTCTGCGATGTTTTCCTGCAGTATAATTATTGACCATGGAATCCACGACTCCGGATGTAACCAGAACACCAAGAAGCGGCCTTCCCATGACCCTTACCGATTCTACGTCATTTCTGTCGGGCTGGCAGACAAGTCCCACCCTATAGCCTGCATTTTCAAGGACCCTTGAAATAACCGCGTGGCCGAAGGAGGGATGATCAACATATGCGTCTCCGCTGATCAGAAGGAAATCAAGTTCCTTCCATCCCCTTGCCGCCATATCCTTTCTGTTCATGGGAAGAAACGGCATCAGTCTTCACCCTGCTGCTTTCTCATAAAATGAATGGCTCTCTCATATGCCTGTTTTGTACACTCCCTGTAATAGAAGTGGAAGAAGCCATGCTTTGCATCCCTTACGCCCCGGTCAAAGAACAAAGTCTCATTTTTGATTCCTTTTTCATCAAGCACCTTTGAAAATTCAACTGACTGGCCGAAAAGATGGTCACGTTCACCGGCTGTTATAAATGCAGGCGGGAAATCCTTTGTTATATAATCCACCGGCGAAATCCGGTTCCATATTTCATCATCCTGCGAAGCGCCTCCGGTATAGGCTTTGATCATTGTATTGATCATGAAGAATCCAGAGTCCAGGATCGTCCTCATATTGTATCCGCCATATACAAGTATAAGTCCCCTGATATTTTTCGCTTCAACAGGTACATCAACACCTGTAATCTTCCGGAGCTTTTCATTGCTTGCTATACAGGCGGTCATTGCTGCAAGATGTGCTCCTGCTGAACTTCCCCCTAAAAATATAAGGTTGGTATCAGCATTTATTTCTGCAGCATTTTCAACAAGCCAGCCAATTGCATCAGCTATGTCATTCAATGCAGCAGGATGGGTGTGCCTGGGTGCCAGCCTGTACTTAAGATTGAGCACCACATATCCCTTTGCAGCGAACACGGCGCAAATCCTCCTGCAGGACCGTCTGCTTCCTGTTACCCATCCCCCACCGTGGATATATACAAGAACAGGAAGCCTTCCGGTCACTCCCTCAGGCATAAAGACATCCAGCATTCCATTTTCAGAGTACCTTATGTTTCTTCTGTCGGTCGTTCCTTCGGGGAAGTTCCTGTTCAGTATCAGTATCCTTCCCAGGAATTCAACAATATTCATATATATCTTAATCAGCCAGGCTCCCATGGAATCTCCTCAATATGTATTGTTTATCCATATCATTATACTCCATTTTCGATTGTCATTTTTTCCAGCAGTATCCGGTCAACTGACAGAAGAAAACGCTCAATGGAAGGATATTCCGACTTCAGTTCAGCAGCCAGTGCATATATTGCTGCGTTCCATCCCTGATTGGCCTTTCCCGGAATCCCGTTTACAGTATTCATATGCTCGTGCAGTGCTCCATGGGCCGAAAGCTCAAGTTCTGTCCGTGCCACCATATCATCAATGACGCAATCCCCCAGATGTGTGTAGCATGCCAGCAGACAGAGCATGTCATAAAGATAGTAAGAACCTCCCCATGCATACATTCCGGGACTTGCATGGCTGAAGTATACATCAGTGTAGCCTTTGACCCCAAAATCCCTTGCTTTCAGGTATTCCCCGGTTTCTGTGCATGTAACCTTATAACCATACTCAGTCCTGGCAAAGTTCTTCATGAAGTCATGATGTGACTTTACTTTTTCATCGGGAAGAAGTGGCTCATCGAAAAGGATCTGATGCATTAGATCACCTACCAGAGCATCAACCGTAAAGAATCTTTTTTTCCTGCTCATTACATAATAACCTTTTTCTTCATTGAACAGCTTTCTGTAGCCCTCAGCTGCCAGGGCAACATCCCTTTTTGTATGACATCCCATTTCCAGGAAACAATGGGCGGCAACAGCATACAGACCCTGGTTATACGTAATTATATCCTTGTCCTCAAAGGCACAGATATCATACCATGACCTGAAGGTTGGTTTTCCATTTTGAGCCGGAGCCCTGAAAATGCCGTGTTTTGTGTTGGATTTGATATACTCAAGGGCATCGACAAGACGTTCCTTGTTGATGGTTCCACCTTTCTTCTGCAGCCTGTAACTCCAGATTGAATAAATGAGGGCGTTTTCAGCATACCGGTATCTTTCAGGGTAAACGGCATCATAGATGTTCTGTTCCATCCCAATGGGAAGGACAAGACTCTGCCAGAAAGCATCCCTTGTGTATTGCTTGTTTGAATACTCGATTCCCGGAACTATCCAATAATCACTGTATCCAAGCTCATTTTTTCTGTAATGCATGTAATTTGCCGAGAATGAAATTGAATGAAACAGTGATCTTACATCGGAAAAAGCTTCGGCGGCAACCTTGAATAAATGCAGCCTGAAATCACTCAGGGTCTCTGCCCTGAATGATGCTGCAATGAATCTGAAGGGCCTCGGTTCCCTGAAATAGTGCCTGTCGAACCTGATGCCGCCTTCATGAATATTTTCACCACTGTCTGAAGACGAGACAATTATGTGTTTCCTCAATGGGTCCAGTTCCTGTGTTGTATAGTTATCATATTTCCCGGGATTGTCACTGAAGACAACCACGAACATACCATCATGACGGACAGCCCCCACCGGAAATGCCTGCTTTGGCATGTTTATCTTATGGTCAGCCGGGTCGTGGGGACTTTGCCGGAGAATCATACGTTCAGATACTTGTCCATCGAATGACCATGTTTCACCTTCATCAAATGCCATTTTCGTATATACATAATACGATTTTTGTTCATCGACATCGGCCCGGATATTTATATCCAAAAATGAATCACTGCCAGAGGCCTGTATGTCAAGGTTAATCCCGTCTTCAGCGAGAGCCCCTTTGAAACCGGTGAAAGGATACCCCGAAATGGTCATTTCATAAGGTTCGTCCACGCCTTTTATGCACAATCCTACAACCAATGAATATTTGTTTTTCATACAACAAACTCATCCTTTGTTATCCCATAGAAATCCACATCGACAAAATCCCCTTTGTTGCTCCTGGCGAATTGCCTCATTTGGCCTTCCTTCTTCATCCCTGCTTTCATCATGACCCGTCCGGAAGCAGGATTGTCCACATGATGATAAGCCTGTATCCTGTTGAAGCCCACCTGGTTGAAAAGAAAATCCATTACGGCTTTGAAAGCCTCAGTCATGATCCCTTTTCCCCAGTACTTCCTTCCCAGGCAGTAGCCTATTTCACATTTGTCCGCTTCTTCATAAATTGCAACAACGGCTATTGAACCTATTGGCTGCCCTGATTCCTTATCAACTATCGCCCAGTTGTAGATTTCCGGTCTATCATATGAGTCCAGCCACATTTGCAGTACTTTTTCAGTATTTTCAACATTGTCATGGGCCATCCAGGTCAGATGCCTTGAAACCTCCGGGTCTCTTGCCCAGTTCCTGAAGATATATGGAGCATCGCCTTGCACGAATCTCCTGAGAAGAAGCCTTTCGGTTTCAATGTTCAATGTCCCTATGTGTATCATATATCCTCCCACTGTGCAACAGTCCCTGGGATTGTTGCACAATATCCATTGTTTTGGAACAACAATCCCAGGGACTGTTGCACGATATCCGTTGTTTTGGAACAACAATCCCAGGGACTGTTGTTCTAAATCAGTTGTCCTTCACATGGATGCTCATAATGCCCGACTTCATAATTATTTTCCTTGTCATCCTGTTATACATTATAGCCGACTTGATGTTTTTATAAAAAATGTTCAATCGCATGGTTACCATGGCTTTGCTGTATGTCTTCTTGATATCATTTCCGGATTCAAATGACTGCGCAAGAAGCCTTCCGCTCTTCATGGCATAGCTTATTCCTTCAGCTGAACTTGGGCTAATCAATCCAGAAGCTTCTCCAATGAAAAAAACATTGTCTTTTTCAAGAAGAATTCCCCTGTTTCCGGACGGTCTGTAAACAATTGCACCGCTTCTCCTTTGCACCGGACCGTTTATTACACCTTCATTGAATAGTTTCTTTGCAAGTGCTTCATGTTTTTTGATAACATCCTTTCCCCACGGAACCGCACTTCCAAAAAGTATTTTATCTTCCTTTGGAATAATCCATGAATAGAAGTCCGTTGTTTTTCTTTCAAATATAGAAAAATAAAAGGGCAGACTACTATTACAATCATAAGTATCTTGAATAGAAACATATTTCATTGGCTCCTTGCACTCAGGAGCTACCCGAGACCGCACAAAGGAAGCTGCTCCATCTGCCGCAACTATCATCCTGGTCTCAATTGTCCTTTGAACTTTACCATCCTTGATATATATGGAATATCCTCCGTCAATCGGTGATATTGCAGTGGAAATGCAACCAAATAACATATCGATGTTTTCCGGAACCAGTGAAACCAGCCACCTGTCAAATTTCTCCCTGTTGATGTTTATGTAATGCCTTTGGTAGAACCTTGTCAGACCATTGTCATAATCCATGGACTTTACACTGAATGTCTGTGGTCCTTCGATGAGTTCCTTTGGTATGCCAAGTCCCTGCTCAGCTAGTTCCTTCTGTGCAGCAGGTGCAAGCAGCCCCCCGCAGCACTTTTCCCTGATGAAGTTTTCTGAGTCAGCAAGATTCCTTTTGTCAATCAAGGCAATCCTAAGATTTCCGGGTGAAAGCCTTGCAAAGGTTGAGCCGGCAGGTCCTGCTCCAATAATTGCTATGTCATATTTTTCAACCATATCAGACCGTATTTCCCTTTGGATTTTCCCTGAACCATCTTTCTGCATCAATCAGCAGGTTTTTGAATTCCCCGGTATTCAATTTGTCAAATGACTTGATTCGTATACAGCTTTTACCAGCTGAAACCTTCCCGAGTTTATCTTTGTAATACTCCCCTATGGGCAAACCCCACGTGACCCCGGAAACGTATACATTTATACTGTCCTTCTGTGGTGCAAGTCCTATGACCGGCCACATATACTCGCTTTTTGTGGTTTTATAAGGCATCATCCCATATGCAATCATGTTTATGCTGCTTCCCTTGTAGAATGACCTTTCCATTCCGGGAACAGTATTTGAAATCAATTCGTCAAGCTTCCTGAAAAGATCCTCTTTTTCTCCGGCTCCCCGGATCAGTTCATCTATGCTGTCAGCCTCAACCTTCATATTTACCTCCGCAAGTTCCCTATATCTCCATTATGCAGACATCCTCTCCGTCAATCTGTTCTCCGGTCAGTTTGAACCCGAGGCTTGTATATAATTTACGGGCGGCACTGTTCTCCGGGGCAAAACTTGTTCTCATGATCTTTATTCCTTCAATCTCCCGGAGTCTTCCTATGACTTCCATCATAGCCCACCGGCCATGCCCCCTGCCCTGATACCTTTGGTCCACCATCAACCTGGAAATCCACCCGGTTCTTTCCTTTTCGTCATAATCATACATTATGAAACCCACCATGGTATCTCCATCATATATGGCCAAAGGTACTGAAACTCCATCCGCCTTAGCTTCAGCCAGGGAAAACATGTTTGAGGCTACGAAACCCTTTTGCATATCACTGACGCTGAGTTTGATGCACTCAAGGAAGTTTTCCATTGATATTTCTCGCAACTCCATGAATCACCTCAGAAGCCTGATTTCCCTTTCATTTCTTCGATTCTTATTTTAACCACAGTAGTATCTGCAGCCTCTCTGCCTATATACTTCCTTCCCTCATCAATGAAATCAGGAGAGTACTTTTCAATCAATTTCATCAGTGCCCTTGTTTTCTCCTCACCCGTAACAATGCCTGCACTGCCAAATGCAATGACACTCTTATACCTTGATGTAAATTTCTCCTGTACTATCTCTGTTTTCGAGACTACACAGAACGAAACCTTTGGATTCCCTTCAATGGCATCAATCTTATGGCCTTCTCCGGCACAATGGAAGTATATGGCTTCATCCATATATACATAATTCACAGGAACCCCATAGGGATAACCGTTGTCTCCCCGGACAGACATTACTCCATATTCCCCGTCATTGAGTATTTCTGCGATTTCCGGTCCGAATACTTCCTTCTTTGATCTTCGCATCTTTCTGAACATAAAAACCTCAGGCATCCACGGACTTTCCGCATTTGGGACAATATTCATAAGCCGATTCCAGCTTATATCCACAATAGGGACAATAGTTGAATTTTCTATCGTCAGTTATTATCTCATCACTTGTTCCCTTTGAAGCAATCTCATTTGTTATCCACCTGTCGGCAGGGTCGCCCTCTTCTTCCTTGTCAACTATGTCCATTACAGAAAACCGTTCCTTTCCGGTAGCATTCTTGAAATGGTATATTGCCTGCCCGATTCCCATGACGACAAAGATAACTCCGAACAGCGGGAATATAACGCCCATCCCTCCCATTCCTCTGGTGATTGTAACTGCCATGCCCGTCCAGAACAATCCGAACAATACGATTCCTATCGATGCGACTGCAGACATTCCTGATGGACCGCGTCCCGGTTTTATACTTTTCATGTTACCTTATATATCCTTTCATTACTTTCCTTGCTTTTTTGACATCAAGTCTTCCAAAAAACTCTTCGTGCTTTTTACCCTTCATCCTGAAGCCCTGTTCTCTATATATATTGACAGCCTTATAGCTCCATGTCTGGGTCTTAAGGTAAATATCAGCATCTCCTTCAATTTCGATGAACAATTTTATGCCCGCCGAAACAATGGCCTTTCCAAGACCAATTCCCTGGTATTCCGGACGTACTGAGACCCATGAAACCCAGGGTTTTCTTCGTTTGCCTGCATATTCCCACCAGGCAGTGAATGTAGCAACTTTTTTACCCAGGCCGTCCTCTATGAATATGCACCTTCGCTCGAGTTCCCTTTCATATGGAAGGTATTTCCCGCAGAAATATTCATGTGCCTTGCCGACGGATTCAAATTCTCCCACCGAAGCTTCAATTTCAGCCCATGAAACTTCATCACCTTTTTTATACATTGAAATGGAGAAGCCTTCAGGAACCGGAAAATACCTGACAGGCTTCCCCCTTCTTCTTATCATAAGTATTTGAACATATTCCAAAGTTTTATCCAGCATGTCCCCATTATACATATGAATGCAACGGAGTGCCAACCGGTCAGGTATCAGTAACCTCCCTCAGGACTTCCCTTTTTCCAGTGTTCATCATAAGTTAGATTCTCAGGCCACCGGGCACGTCTTTCCTCCGCTGAAGGGAATCTGTCAAATGGTTTGTGCGGTTCTGACTGATACCAGTATGCAACAGAAGAATAGTAATCCTCAAACTCCTTGTTCTCCACAGTCCAGGCATGTTCTATATCAACCTTTATTGATTTTTCAAAAGGCACCGGATCCTTGACATGGAACCTGTAACAGGTCATTTTATCCCCCGGATGTTTGCAATGCTGCCATATGGAACATCCGGCATAAGCAGAATGATGTACCTCAGGACACCATGCCGTCAGGAAATAATCTTCGGTTCCGGTACCCCATATGGATGGGTGTTCCTCACCGTCAATGTAAATCTTTTCATCACCTTCACCGAACCATCCCGGAACCAGGGCCTTCTCAACACTCAGCACCACTCCGGTAAGATGTCCTTCTCCCTGAGCTTCCAGTATACTGTAGTCACGCCCCCTTGCAGTCGGATATTCCTGTCTGTACTGCGCATGGAAATACATTGCATCATCAGGTATTTCATCATGTTTCTGCCAGTCAACATTCCAGTAGAATGCCCTAATATCCTTGTCAGCTTCATTTGTAATGGTCATACGTGCCTTTTTCCTGAAAGGCATTTCAAACCAGCAGTTTCTCCCTGTTCCATTGTGTACCGCAGTAATCGGAAGCGAAAGACAGTCCACCTCCATTCCATGGCCGGATCCGAAGAAATCCCCAAGTGGTGCTTCTACACTGGGCTCCTTCTCATCATCCCAATAAAAACGAAGGACCAGCATCCTGTTGTACATTTCAACACCCTCACCACCGACGGTACACCACCAGTGTACAATCTTACCGGGGCCATCCATCTCCGCCATGACAAGGGTTTCCCCTGATTTAATGGGCCTCCAGTCATTGTTTCCTCCTGACCTGTCCCAGCTGCCTTCCCTCATGGGCCTGAACTTTTGCTTCCTAGTCAAATTTTCCATCATAAACAGTTCCTTTCAAAACACAAGTTAACTCAACAGGCCAAACAACACAATACCTGTGATGAAACTAAGGGCATTTGCCGCAAATGAGTATCCAAGCCTGTACCCAATTGACCTTGACTTAAGTATAAACGCATATAATATTGTTTCGCCTATGAAAATAATAAATTCTGCAAAAATATACAGTAATATCGCAAGGAATATTCCACCTGCCATTGTCCCGAACATTATTGCAGCATACAGGAATACCTGGGTTACAACATTGACACCCAGGACCCATCCCCAGTATTTTGAAAAACCGAATTTGAATGCCAGAAGAAGCAGACCCTCAATCAACAGTGTAAGAAGAAGTGTAATAGCAAATTTAATTATGAAGCCAGGCAGCATCGGTCTTTCCTTTGCCACCCCAGTCATGTAATCAAAGTCAATTGTGCTTTCAAAGGCTTTTTTCTGTATTATATTTGAGGTATTGATCTTCCCATCCTCGGTTATTACTATTATCTTGAATCTGTCAGGAGGCATGTAGCCGAATGACTTTGTGCATTCACCATCAGTGACCTTGCATTTGATATCGCTGAAGATAATATTTTCCCTGTTCACGACAGACGGGCCCCAGCCATCAACATAATATCCTGATAATATAGCAATCATCTCACTGTCATACTCATCGGAAAGATAATCCGGATCGGTTTCGCCCGGCCTGTCCACCTCAACCAGAAGATCCATGTAGCAAATACCATCAGGCATATTCGTCGCCTTGATTGTTATACTTGGTTTTGGTCCAGCATCAGCAAAAGCTTCAGAGGGAAAGGCAATGAATGCAAAAATAACAGCAAGAGCCATGCTTATGACTGTGAAATATTTTTTCCCTTTAGTTTCAATCATGCGACACCTCACAATACGACATCTGATTTTTCATCAGATGCAATACCAAGCCTTACCACTTCATCCAGCAGAATCGTGAACATGCTGAATAAGTTTCTTAGTTTATCAATATCCTTGATGACTCCAGTAACCTGAAAATATATCTCACTTGAAAAATGGCTTTTCTTTTCCTTATATGGATAAACCTTGAGAATAAGGTTCTTCTGAAGAATTACAGCCTCCTTCAGCTCAGTGCTTTGGAATATTTCCCTTACTGCACCCTCATCATTTCCCTTAAGTACATACTTGTCATCAAAGTCATAATCATATGAACCAATGACGGGCATCCCGAAGAAACTTCCGATACCTGAAAATATATTTCTTCTGGTTAATCTCAACTGAATGTCCTGTATTCTTTTAAAGGCAGCCCTCATTCTGGTATATGTTACGCTGCTTTTCCCTGTACTCACCGTATATGTATCCAGCAGGATCCTGATGTTACCATGCTCCAATGCAACTGCAGGAGATTTTACAAATGAGCCGGGAATAAACAATGCTCCTGTCTTCGCAGCCAGATCAGCATACACATCCTTGAGCGGCGGGCCAAAAAGTTTCATGATAAATCCCTCCCCAAAATGGATATAACCATTTTACCACTTCTTAAAAAAGATGACATTGGTATCAATCGGTTCGGAAAAGCGAATTCCTGCAGTCTATGGTGTATATATAGCAATTAGCGCTGATACATTGTGATTGAATCTCTCATGACTAAAATCACGAGATTCTTAAATTATCACCTTCATAATGAAATAACCCAGCAATTATATCACCCTTATTTCATTATGACAGCCCATACTGCAATATGGCTGCTTTTTCTAAATTGTATTTCAATTAACTGTTCTTATAACTATGATGAAGAATTGAAGTAAAATCAGATAGAGCATGGATTAATTTTTAAATCCAAGTATTGAAACACTAGCCATTGCGTTACATTTTACGTTTTATTATGAATCTCTTTTTATGTTATCGTTGCATTTCGTTTGGTAACGCAAATTCATTATTGCTATCTTAATTTCTATTAGTTCATAATGAGATACATTGATAAATTTTTAAAAGATCAGATATATGCGTTAATTTATTCTCTGTCTATTTCTGCTACCAAGTACTCCCCGGAGTAGTTGTCTTAAAGCTGAAATCCGAGATTCATTTATAATTTAGCGTAAATTTACAATTACTATTTTGATTTCAAGGTTCATTCGATATCTTTGCACTTTAGTACAGTAGGCATAAGAATTGGTTTATGTGACTATTATGGCCATAATGCTAGTTATTCCACCAGGTTGACTTATTCCTATTATATTGTGCTATACGCCTTTTCATATTATAAAATGGACCAATATATTTAAGATCATTAAAAACATCCGGGTACTTTTCAAGCAAATTTATTACATATTCTAAGATTTCTGGTTCTTTTTCAGGTAAAATATAATCATTAATATTCGATAACCTTAATATCACAAGTACATCTAACCACTCATCTCTAATAGATTTGTAACCAATATCTACGCTTATTACACCTCTATCTTTTACCAATCTTAACATCAAGTTTTCTCGACTTAAAATTATTATGACATTACCAAAGCTTCTTGTATCAATCTTTATATGTTCAACCGTATAATTATACTTTTCAATCTTTTCGTTAACTTGCTCATTTAACTGCTCTTCTCTATCATATTTATCTTTATTGAATAATCGTTTTAGCAACATCCTTAATTAACCTCCAGCCTTCGTCTACTATTTTATAACCATTATTGAGTAAATAGTTTATTTCTGCTTCAAAAAATGAATTAGCCCCTGTATTATATGCATTTGTAGCAAGAATGAAATCATGCCCCATTTCAATTGATTCATTTAAAAATCTTTCATTCATAGCCCATTGTTCAGCAGTTGTCATACTATTCCAGGTACCTTCAGAAACATTAAATACCCTTGCATTAATATCATCAGCTAAATCCAAATAACCATCAGTATATCTACCTAATACCGTTATGTTACTTGAAGCTTTTTTAATGTTGTTCACTATCATTTGCCCGCCAGCATATAGAGAACCTCCAGCAATGGTATATCCAATTGATGTTGCACCAGAAACCACAGCGGCTGTAGTAGCAGTTGCACTACCAGCTAAAACCACACCAGCAGCTGCACCACAGGTCAATCCCACTAGACCTCCAGCAGCTGCACCAATGCCTGCTCCAACCCAGATATTTTCTCCATTTCTTGCGGCTATAACGCCCCCAATAATACCTCCAACAACTAGACCAATTGCACCTGTCACAAACATAAAGACTTTACCAGAATAATCTACAAACATTAGAGGATTATTTCCGCAATAAGCATATAGATTTGTGCTTTGGTGTATTGCAAACATATCAGGTAGATATGTATAAACATTTAATCCTAATGGATCTTGTCTTTCATTTACAACTAATGGTTCATCGCCATAGATTGAATTTTCTGGATTCCAATGAGTATCCTCAGAGATAAACCTACCAATCACTGGATTATAGTATCTAGCCCTCAAATAATAAGTATTACTGCTCTTGTCAAAGTACTCCCCGGAGTACATGTTTTAAGGCAGATATCCGGGAAATTCATTCCATTTTACCATAAAGGTTTGCAAATTATTTAGTTATCAAAGTTCAACCAAAGTAATTTAACCATAAGCCTAATCTTGATTTCACTCGCTTCTACCAATATGAATATCTAATTGTCTTGCTGCATCTTCTGGCAAGAATTGTCTCACAAAATCATAAAAATATTCATTCTCTTCAACTTCAATACCGTTTACAATCATATATCTCGAACCCCCAGCACCCCACATACCCACTTCAAAAACCTTATGGTTTCTATTTTTAAACACATAATAAACAAAAGCATCGAAATAGGTTTGTGGTTCTATTGGAGTTACTTCTGTCTTACTTAATGTTTGTAAAGAATTTCGATAATTTTTTAGTTCACTTCCTGGTATAGAGATTATATTATCACTTCCGCCATAAACCAATTCATCTATATCATATGGCGTGAGAGTTAAGTAGTTAGTGTGTCTATAATAAATCGTTAAGTTTATATTCTCTATGCTCTCTTTGTTCATTAGCCTGGAAAAGTTAATTTTTGTAATTGTAAATGATATATTTCCCAATCCTGATATTACATATAGCATTATTGCTATTATAAAAAATATAAAAATGATTAGTAGTATATGCTTTTTATTCTTCATTTTGTATTTATCTCCAATTTGGCAAACCCTTTCGTAATAATATTAGTAAGGATTTCTACTCTAGCAATGGTTTTGTAACAAGTCCATAATTAGGTTGCCACATATTTTGATTAATGAACTCCCTATCATTTACTTTTACTACACTTGGGTGAAACCAATAGTAAAGGAACCAATGATTATATTTCCCTGTGAGACTTCCCCAATCGGTAGAACTATTTGTAGTAAAGTATCTTTTGTACATATCTGGATGCCGATCATTATAGTCAGCACGAGTATATTCACCAAGTTGATTTGCAATTGGAAGCTCAAACCTCTCCATATTATCCTGCTCAAGTTGCGCACGTTCAATATCAGTGATGGGTTGATTGTTCGGAGGTAATAAATTCTCTATTAAGTCTTGATATGCATGTCCCATCTCATGTGCAAGGGCTAAAGCTGGACTAAGTACACTAGATTTATTTCCCAGAACTAGACCTAAATATGGATTCCAGTTTAATATGTTGGTTCCATCATAGGTCCAGTTGGTTCTCTTATCTCCAAAGCTATATCCATCACAAGTATCTTCATTAATAACAATTGTAATTGTATCTGGTAAATTCTCCAGAGCATCAATTAGCGCTGTAGCTTCCTCTGACGTCCTTAGATATTCGATAGCCCTATAATATTGGATTGTCTGTTTCACAGTTGCTTCTTCAGATAATTCGATTTTATGCCCACTTGGATCCCAGAAAACTATCGGATTATTCGCACAATAAATGTACAGATTCAAACTCAGTGGATCCGCGGAATCACCCCAATAAGTATCCTCAGATATAAATCTACCAATAGCCGGATTGTAATATCTAGCCCTCAGATAGTATGTATTACTGCTCTTGTCAAAGTACTCCCCGCAGTACCTGAAGGGATTCTGGTCTGCGGAATCCGGATTTTCCTCTATTCCGAATGCATCATATGTATAATCCTTGGTAATTGCTCCGGTGCTGCTACTTGTCAGATGCACTACATCTCCATGTGCATTGAACATATAGAAGCTCTCTGTTGTACCATCATCCATGCATATGAGGTTTATCCCTCGGATGTATTGTACCTCATCTATTGATGACATTTCAAATATTATATTTGCACCTGACCATATGTGTCTGGTTTCCGCTCCATTGACTGTCTTGGTTGTTCTAAGTCCGTCTGCATTGTATGTATACTCTGCCCGTATGTTTCCTGTATTGGTCTTAACAAGCTGGTTGAAACCATTGTACACATTGTATGTTGCCTTTGGTTCGGTATCCTCTCCAATGATCTCAAGATGTGCAGAAGGCGTTCCAGTACCATTTGTTTCTTCCTCTTCATCCCAGGTTGTTATCTGGTTTCCATTGTTGTCATACCCATAATTGGTTACTAAGGTCACCGACCCGTTGATTGTAGATTCCTTGAGTAGCCTATTGTTTACATCATATGTATATGTGGTGGTTCCTCCTGTCTGAACGGATTTTGTTGCTCTGTTGCTGTAGTCATCATATGTATAGCTGTATGACTCCACGGTAATGTCATTGTCTTTTTCCGTTTCTGTGAGAAGTCTTCCCAGTCTGTCATATATGTATTCGGTGGACTCAAGGTCAACTGTTTCAGATTCCTTTATCCTGTTGCCATCCAGGGTGTATTCATATGTGTAGTTGCTTATTGTCGTGGTCCCCTGTTTGTTTGTAAGTGATGTAATGCTGTTTGCCAGGTTATAGCTGTAGATGGTACTGTTTTCCGGATATGCAAGGCTTGCTCTGTTTCCATTGTCATCGTAGGTGTATGTTGCCTTGGTTGCAGCTCCTTCTTGTACAGTTGACAGTCTGTTCAGTTTGTCATATGAGTAGTCCAGATCGCTCTTGATGATATCTTTGATTGTAAGGGCCAGTGAAAGACTGTTCCCTGCAGTGTCATATGTGTATTCCTTTTCCACTCCGTCTGATACATATTCATTGAGCAGCTGTCCTCTTTCCCCATACTCATATGTATAGCTGAGTCCGGATGAATACATTGACTGCTTTGCACCAGTCAGGGCATAAGTATATATGTTAAGGCCATAGGCATTGGTATCATATGGATTGGAAACATATTCGGACAGCAGCCTGTTGAGGCCATCATACTGATACTCTGCTAAATTCCCATTTCTGTCAGTTTTCTCAGTGAGATTCCCATTGTAATCGTATGTGTATTCCTCATACTGGCCAAGGGGGTCTGTCCATTTGGTCAGATTACCGAATCTGTCATACTCATATTTTGTTGTGGAGTATACTGTGTCTGTTCCATTGGTTATTGTATCAAGGGCTGTGATGGTTATTGGATCACTGAGACCGGTATACATTCTGAGCTTGTTTCCAGCATTGTCATACCAGTATTGGGTATATATTGAATCCGTTGTGTTTTCAAATGAACTTACTGTTACAAGACGGTTTCTGGAGTCATAGGCATATTCACTTTGTTTGTATGTGGTTGTGTCACCTGCTTCATTGTTTGCCACCAGGCTTTTTACCACATTGCCATTGAGGTCATAGTAAGTCTTTGATTCTGAATAGTATATTGTACCTGAGATATCCTCAAAGGGTACCTGCTGTTTAACAAGTCTTCCCAGGACATCATACTCGAAGAGTGTTGAGTATGGTACCGTAGCCTTGTTTCCGGCTATGTCGGTCACTGATATCTTTCTTCCAAGCTCATCATACTCAGTTGAAGCATAGTCACCGAAAATATTATATGCCTTGGTTACCCTGTTGGCATAATCATACTCAAATTTCTCAGTATAGTCTTCAGTCCATGCTTCAGCTGAGTGCCTGGCAGAAATTGACTCAACAAGGTTTCCTGCATAGTTGTCAACGCCGAACTTATTTTGACCACTGCAAGCCGGTTTATCTTTGACCACCCC
>DAINQB010000016.1:0-18749 GCA_036743175.1 Bacillota bacterium
GATTGACAGATGGTATAATTGGGATATGGAGTTTACAGGCAGGAAGAGAATTGAATATGCGCTGACGTTCAGGGAAGCGGACCGTGTGCCAATTGAACTATGGATACCGGACAACGTCAGGCAATATCCAAAAGCAGCAGGACTGGTTGAACTGGTTGATGAATACTGCGACTGTTTCCGTGGACCCGGAGTCATAAATGATGGTTTGTTCGGGGTCCCTTCGGATTTCATTTCAGTGGATGAAGGGAATGACAGCCGCTATTCATATACAAGAAACATACATGACACCCCGATGGGAAGGTTTACGCAGCTTGTCCAGAAGGACTTGCTGAATGTTCAGTACTTTCATTTCAAGAAGCACTATTTTACAGATGAAAACGACCTTGTGAGATTTTCACAGTGTGATTTCCCCGATCTGGAAACTGATTATGATATAAATGATGAGCTTGAAAGAATATGCGGTAACCGGTCCATGCCCACAATTGCAATTGCACATCCTTTCGGGTCACTTGCAAGAAATGCTCCTCCCGATAAGTTCTATGCATGGTTGATTACCCACACTGATACGGTTCATGAAATCCTTGAAAAGATGTACAGGCAGATCAACACATATATCAAAAACCATGGTGTCCCTGCGGTTTACTATTTCTGTGCCCTTGAGATGGCAATTGAACCATGGCTGGGGCGGAGCATGTTTGATGAACTCATATATCAATATGACAAGGTTACAAACAAGCTGATCCACGACGCAGGGGGAATTGTAAGACATCATGCCCACGGACCGGTCTTCACCCACCTGGAACACTGGGCTGACATGGGAATAGACAGTCTTGAACCAATGGAGATGCCTCCCCTTGGGGATACCGACCTTGGCAAGGCAAAGAAACTGATGGGTAAAAGGATGTCATTCGGAGGCAACATACCGTCCCAGAAATTCGTAACCATGGAACCTGCTGAACTGGAAAAACTAGTAGCAAGTGCAATTGAGGATTGTGCTCCGGGCGGAGGATTCATTTTGAAGGGAGCTTCATCGGTCTGTGGTCTCAACAGTTTCAAATCGTTGGAACAACTGGACAGAATCATCAGCATGACGGAGCTGTTTGTAAAACTGGGACTTCGTTATGGCAGATACTGATGTGCTAAGTTGCACCACAACGGATAAAGTAATATAATTGACTCAGTAAATTTTTACAGAAGATGATTGCCGCTACGGCAGATGTACGGAGGATGAAATGCTCTTCAGGTATAAGAAGATTCTTGTTGTATTCATTGCAATACTTTTGATAGCTGTTCTTGCAGCACCTGCACATCACGCAGGGGCTTATGTAAGCAGTTCTGCCAACATCCGGGTGGGTCTTTTTTATAAGTCGGGCAGCAAGGACACAACCCTTGATACAGTGATGATATCGTCAGTAGGTGGGATTGAAATCGGTGCAAACCAAAACAACGCATACACAAAAATCATTGAAACTCCATACATAGTAAATGCATATGTTGATATCGGTGTCAGTGGATACCATATAAAACTGGGACAGGCCACTTCCGATGTCACCAGGCTCTTTGACGACCTCAACACATACAAATCCATGGGATTTGAGGTTTTTCCTGTATGTACGAACAATAATCTCTGGCAGCTATGGGAAGGATGTTACCTCAGCCAGGGTGATGCGGAAAGGGCAATTACATCAAAGATAATCCCAAAGGCCGGCTCCGGTGACTATAGCGTAGCCCTTCCATCCACATATCGTATAATCATCAAATATTCCAATGGACTGGCAGCAATTGCCTCTGAAAGCCAGCAATCCTTCCTGATGATCAAAAGCACCTTCAACGGTGAGCCGAAGACGGTCAATATAAACGGAGACAGGTACAGGAATGCAATTGAGCTCAGAAAATATACTGATTCGCAGATCACTGTAATCAATCAGCTGACAATGGGAGACTATCTGAATGGTGTTGTTCCATTGGAAATTGGAACAGTTGACACTCCATTTGAAGCACTGAAGGCGCAGGCGGTTGCGGCCAGGACATATGCAATTGCAAACCACAAACATGAGGACCAGGGTTTTGATGTATGTAACTCAACATGCTGCCAGGTCTATGGCGGATATGATGTGGAAAACCTTGCCACCAACAATGCGGTCAAAGCTACTGAAGGGATGGTTGCCACTTATGGAGGAGCCCTTGCCAATCTTTATTATTTCAGCTCGAGCGGAGGAGCCACCGCAAACTCTGAAAATGTCTGGTCTCAGTCGGTTCCGTATCTTAGAAGTGTTCCGGATCCCTATGACAATACAAGATACTGGAGCTATACATTCACTGCCGGGGAAATGACAGAGCACATGAGAACGCTCGGACGTGATATCGGGACAGTGAATAAAATTGAAGTCACGATGCTTTCGGATTCAGGAAGGGCACTGGAGCTCAGGGTCTACGGTTCGAATGGAAGTACCGTATTTAAGAAAGTAAGTACACGCTCAGCTTTTCCAACATATTTGCCATCCCAGATATTCAGCATCGGATCGGGAACCCATTATACAGTCAAGGAAGGTGACAACTCTCTTAACAGCATAGAGCTGTCCGGTGCACTGGTCAGGACAGGGAGCGGAACCGCAGCTGTATCCGGGGTCACCAATGTCTTTGTAAAGGATGCTGACGGAAGACTTGTTTCCATACAGGTGAATGCATCTGCGCAGGGGGATTTTGTTGTTACAGGGGCCGGTTCCGGACATGGGGTAGGCATGAGCCAGTTTGGTGCCATGGGAATGGCCAGGGCAGGTTATGACTATGTGGAAATTCTCAAGCACTATTTCACAGGAATTGAGATAGAAAAGGCTAATCTTTATTGATGAAAAAATCTGATTTTCATTACAATCTTCCCGAAGAACTCATTGCACAGCATCCGGCTGAAAAAAGGGATATGTCACGCCTTATGGTCCTTGATCCTGTCAGCGGTACGATCGAACATAGGGTATTCCATGAAATAATTGATTATCTGAATCCGGGTGATTGTCTGGTTGTCAATGATACCAGGGTCATACCGGCGCGTTTATATGGCAGGAGGAAGGACACCGGAGGAAGCATTGAAGTGGTTCTTCTTAAAAACACCGGAGGAAATACCTGGGAAGCACTTACAAGACCCGGACGGCGGGCTGTGCCGGGAAGAAGTTTCATCTTCGGCAACGGGGAACTTGAAGCCATTGTACGGGATGTGGTTGAAGACGGAAACCGAATAATAGAGTTCAGGTATGACGGAATATTTGAGGAAGTCCTTGACAGGGTGGGTATTGTACCGCTGCCTCCTTATATAACCGAGGAACCTGATGACATGGAACGGTATCAGACCGTGTACTCAAGGGCCAGGGGATCCTCGGCTGCTCCCACTGCAGGTCTTCATTTCACTGACGAGTTACTTAATAAAATAAGGGATAAAGGTGTCAGAATCGCCAAAGTCACCCTTCATATCGGTCTTGGTACTTTCAGACCAGTGAAGGCTGACAATATCAAAGATCACATAATGCACTCGGAATATTATGAGATTTCCGGTGAAACTGCTGATATAATAAACAAAACAAAGGCGGAGGGCAAAAGGGTTATATCCGTGGGAACCACAAGCACCAGGGTTATTGAAAGCGTGGCGGATGAAAATGGAAGACTGATGGCCGGGAGCGGAGATACAGATATCTTCATTTATCCCGGTTATCGATTCAAATGCATTGATGCACTTATAACCAATTTCCACCTTCCTGAATCAACCCTTCTTATGCTGGTCAGCGCACTTGCAGGAAGGGAATTCACACTGAAGGCCTATGAAGAAGCAGTATCAAAAAGATACAGGTTCTTCAGCTTCGGTGATGCCATGTTTATAAAACGCAGGAAGGAATAGACAAATTGGCAGATTACCCTGTTACTTATGAATTACTGCATAAATGCAGACAGACCGGCGCAAGGCTTGGGAGGGTTCATACACCCCATGGGAGCTTTGACACACCGGCATTCATGCCGGTCGGTACCCAGGCTACGGTCAAGGGAATGTCACCGGAAGAACTTGAACGCATGGACGCCGGAATAATTCTCTCAAACACATATCATCTATATATGAGGCCCGGTCATGAGATAGTGAAGAAGGCCGGAGGTCTCCATGGTTTCATGAACTGGAAAAGACCCATTCTTACGGACAGCGGAGGATTCCAGGTATTCAGTCTTGCTGACAACAGGAAGATTACCGAAGAAGGTGCAATGTTCAAAAGCCACATCGATGGCTCGAGGCATATGTTTTCACCGGAAAAGGCAATGGAGATTGAAAACGCACTTGGTGCAGACATCATAATGGCATTTGATGAGTGTATACCATATCCATGTGAACATGATTATGCAGATAAATCCGTCGAAAGAACAACAAGATGGCTTGAAAGATGCATTGCCGCCAATGCCAGGGAGGACCAGGCATTGTTTGGTATAATTCAGGGTGGAATATACCCTGACCTCAGGGAGAAAAGTGCCCGTCAGATTACATCATTCGATCTGCCTGGATATGCAATAGGCGGTTTGAGCGTTGGTGAACCCAAGAAGGACATGTACAGGATGCTTGAACACACGGTGCCCCTCATGCCTTCTGAGAAACCAAGGTATCTTATGGGAGTCGGAAGCCCGGACTGTCTGGTTGAGGGAAGCATTCGCGGGATTGATATGTTTGACTGTGTTCTGCCTACAAGAATAGGAAGGAACGGAACGGTCATGACTTCAGGGGGCAGGCTTATAGTTCGTGATGCCGCCAATGCAGAGGACTTCGGACCCATGGATCCTGAATGCGACTGCTATGCCTGCAGGAATTTTTCAAAAGCGTATATCAGGCATCTTATAAAGGCAAATGAAATGCTTGGACTCAGACTCACAACCTGGCACAATCTTCACTTTTTATTACACTTGATGAAACAGATAAGAGAAGCTATAATAGGAGACAGACTTGGAGATTTCAGGAATGAATTCTTTGAAAAATATGGATATAAACTTTAAGGAGAACAATAATGCCAGAAGGAAATAGTATTTGGTCAATAGTATCAATAGTAGCAATTTTCGGAATAATGTACGCTGTACTTATTATCCCGCAGAGGAGACAGAAGAAGAAAAAGGATGAGATGATCAGTTCACTGCGTGAAGGTGACACAGTTGAATCAATAGGTGGGATAGTCGGTGAAGTCGTGAATATCAATGATGATGAGATAACAATTGCATCAGGTGTTGACAAGACCAAGCTGGTGTTCAGAAAAGGCGCAATCGGAAATGTAAAGAAGAAAGCCGGCGACGAATAATCGTCTGACCGTACGGTAATGGAGGTTATGAATATGAAACATATAAAGACAATCAACAAGCCTGAACTCAATAAGAACCTTTCGGAAAAAGGATGCGGCGAATGCCAGAATTCATGCCAGTCCGCCTGCAAGACATCATGTACGGTAGCCAATCAGGCATGCAAGAAGAACTGAAGAATCATTGCATCAAATGAGGATTGAAGGCGGCTTTTGGCCGCCTTTATGTTTAGGGGAGACAAATATGGAAGGATACAGGGGAATTTACCCAAAGATTCATGAAAGTGCTTTCGTAGCTCAATCGGCTGATGTAATAGGTGCAGTACAAATTGGAGAGGATTGCAGTGTGTGGCATAATGCGGTTCTTCGTGGAGATGTGGATGAAATAATAATTAAAAGAGGAGCAAACATTCAGGATGGATGCGTCCTCCACTGCAGCCATGAGATGAAGACCACCGTAGGAGAGGGAACAACAGTAGGCCACAATGCAGTTTTGCATAGTTGTACCATAGGGAACAATTCCTTGATAGGAATGGGAGCAGTGGTGCTTGATGGAGCAGTAATCGGAGACAACTGTTTTATTGCTGCGGGAGCTTTGGTGACTCCCGGCACGGAAATACCTGACGGCAACATGGCCATGGGAAGCCCTGCAAAGATAAAGAGGGAACTGAGGGAAGAGGAAATAGAGGGAATAAGGGAAAATGCACTTGAATACATTACCCTTAAGAATGAATACAGGAAATGACAATGACACTGCAGGATATAAAGAAAAATGAAGAAGTAAAGCAATTGCTGCGGTTCGCTGACAAACAGCTGTCCGCAATCGGGTATACCGAGCATTCGTTCAGACATGTCGGTCTGGCGGCAAAGAATGCAGGCAACATACTCAAGGAGCTTGGGTACGATGCAAGGGATGTGGAACTTGCAAGGATTGCCGGATATCTTCACGATATCGGCAATGCTGTGAACAGGGTTGACCATGCCCATACCGGAGCGGTTCTTGCCTATGACATTCTGATCAGGAATGGTATGCCGGTGCAGGATGCACTTGAAGTGATGCTTGCCATCGGGCAGCATGATGAACAGACAGGTTCTGCGGTAAGTGCCATATCTGCCGCGTTGATTCTTGCAGACAAGTCTGATGTACACAGAAGCAGGGTCAACAAAAAGGATGAAAGTACGTATAACATCCATGACAAGGTAAATTATGCGGTAATCAATTCCGCCATAGAAATAGACAATGAAAACAAGATTGCGGTTCTTACACTGGAAATAGATACTGAAATTGTACCTGTAATGGATTATTTTGAGATATTTCTTGGCCGTATGTCCATGTGCAAGGGTGCGGCAAGATTCCTTGGATTATGGTTTCATCTGGATATAAACGGAACACGTCTTCTATAATATGAAATCCAACAGGAAAATTTGCCTATAAATGAATGCTGGTGTATATTAATATACACTGAAAAAAATGCCAAAGGAGCAACATCATGACAAAGGGAAAATACTATATTACGACTGCGATTGTCTATACCTCCGGCAAGCCGCATATCGGGAACACCTATGAAGCAGTTCTTGCAGACAGCATAGCCCGATTCATGCGAATGTCCGGTCATGATGTCTACTATATGACAGGCACCGATGAGCATGGTCAGAAGATTCAGGACAAGGCCGCAGAAGCAGGCGTGGCACCGAAGATTTTCGTTGATGGCATTGCCGAGGAAATAAAAAGGATCTGGGGCATCATGGGCAGCAGCCATGACAAGTTCATTAGGACAACAGATCCTGAACACGAGAAGACAGTCCAGAGGATCTTTGACAAGCTCTATAAGCAGGGAGACATATATGAAGGAGTTTATGAAGGGTGGTATTGTACCCCATGTGAATCCTTCTGGACCGAAACCCAGCTTGTGGAAGGTAAATGTCCTGATTGCAACAGGGAAGTGCAAAAAGCCAGGGAGGAATCATACTTTTTCAGGCTTAGCAAATATCAGGACAAACTGATGAAACACATAGAGGAAAACCCTCATTTCATACAGCCTGAATCAAGGAAGAATGAAATGATAAACAATTTCCTGAAGCCAGGCCTTCAGGATCTGTGTGTGTCACGGACAACCTTTGACTGGGGAGTTCCGGTCAGCTTCAACAAGAAGCATGTCATATATGTATGGATAGATGCCCTTAGCAACTATATTACGGGACTCGGTTACGATCCCGATGGAAACCATGGGGAGCTGTTCAAGAAATACTGGCCGGCTGATGTGCATCTGATAGGAAAGGACATCCTGAGGTTCCATACCATTTACTGGCCCATAATGCTCATGGCCCTGGATGTGGAACTGCCTCGTCAGGTGTTCGGACACCCCTGGCTCAACATGGGAGCAGGCAAGATGAGCAAATCGAAGGGCAATGTAATGTATGCAGATGACCTGGTGGAATTCTTCGGAGTAGATGCAATCAGGTATTTTGTACTGCATGAAACACCTTTTGCACAAGACGGAGCCATTACATATGACCTGATCATTGAAAGGATAAACTCTGACCTTGCAAATATCCTTGGGAACCTGGTCAACAGAACCGTTACCATGGTCAACAAGTATTTCGGAGGAACTATACTGGAACCGGGGAAACAGGAGGAAATTGACAGGGAACTGATTGACCTTGCACTTTCCACACCTGTGGCTGTAGAAGAGAAGATGAAGGAGCTGAGGGTTGCTGACTCCCTTGATGCAATTTTCGCACTGCTGAGAAGAAGCAATAAATATATAGATGAAACACAGCCCTGGGTCTTGGGTAAGGATGAAGCACAAAAGGAAAGGCTTGCTGCAGTTTTGTATAATCTGCTCGAAAGCATCAGGTTTGCTGCTGTTCTCCTTCAGCCATACATGCCCGATACAGCGAAGAAGATGCTGGACCAGCTTAATACAAAGGAAAACAGCTGGGAGTCCCTATCTACATTTGACGGCATGAAAGTTGGGGATACCGTTGGTACAGCTGAAATTCTTTTTGCCAGGTTAGATGGGGAAAAAAAGATGATTGAAATAGAAGATACAATGAAAAAGAAAGCAGAAAAACCTTCAGAACCTGAAGCCGACTACATAATAATGGAGGATTTTGCTAAAGTAAAACTGAGGACTGCCAAAATCATAGGTGTCGAAAAAGTTGCAGGCACCGATAAATTACTCAAGTTGAAACTGGAACTAGGTACTGAAACAAGGCAGATAGTCTCAGGAATAGCGACGGATTATGATGCTGATTCATTGATTGGTAAATCCGTAGTGATAATTGCAAATCTGATGCCAATAAAACTGAGGGGGGAATTGTCCGAAGGTATGATACTGGCTGCGGAAGATGAAAACGGTCTGAGTATAATAACAACTGACAAAGAAATAACCCCTGGATCACCCGTAAGATAAAGGAAGCCGGTCACAAACGACCGGCTTTTTTCTTGTTTGCTAATCTTTTTTTTACTTTCACCCCTGGGGTAAAAGTTAAAAGTTTTTACTTTTACCCCAGGGGTGAAAGTAAAAAAAATGGAAAATCAGGGCTGGGGTGCTTCGGATTCGATATGGAACATGGCACGGGTTTTAGCTGATATGGCCATGACACCGAGGAAGACTGCCAGGGTGATCAGATTGAATACAAGCATTACATATGGGATTGCAAAGTTGTCTGATATTATGCCGCCAAGGGCCATGCCAAGGGGAGTGAGGCCTGCGGATATGGATGATGAAAATGCAAAGAACTTTCCTCTCTTGGTGGGCTCAATGACAAGCTGAAGCACTGCACCGATGATTACATTGACTACAACAATCATGAATCCTCCGATGAAGAACAGGATAAGTGTCCATGTATAACCAAACAGCAGGGATACTGCAAATGTTACCAGTGATATGGTTATGCCTGCAACTTCAATCACAAGCCTGTTTTTGTTTGTAACCTTCAACAAAGACATTACAAAACCACCGAAGAACATACCTACGGTAAATACCGACATGGCGAAGCCATATTTTTCAGGGCCAAGACCTTCGGTTCTCTGGAAATAAGGCATCAGGGTTATTATCGCAGCGTTGAGCATGAAATTCATGAATGCTGCAAGCAGGAAGAAATTGCGGATACCAATGTTTGACATTGTATACCGTATGCCATCCTTGAAATCCTTCCAATAGGAGTAATCAGCTGCATCATCATGTACATGTGGCTTTACCTTTATGAACATCTCGGATATTGCCGACAGGATATATGATACTCCATTAAGCAAAAACAGTAAGGGTGCCCCGAAGGCTGTATAAAGGAAACCTCCGGCAGGGGTTGCCAGAATTTCAGTTGCAGAGTTTATCATGCTGTTTACAGACCCTGCATTTGTCATTTTTTCAGGAGGGATCAGGTCGGGAACTATGGCTGTGGAAGCAGGACTGAAGAAAGCAGATGCTATTCCTGATACAATGGCAACGATGAAAACCATCCATACTTCAAGCAGGTTCATATAAATGATCACTGTTGCGGCAAGAACGACTATCCCATTTACAAGGTCAGACCAGACCAGAATCCGGTTTTTCCTCCACCTGTCGACCCATGGGCCGACAAAAGGGGATATAAGTATCCTCGGAAGAGCCGAAGCAGCCATTATTGTGCCCATCAGTGTTCCTGAACCGGTTTTGTCAAGCACCCAGAATCCAAGTGCCACACTGAAAAGTACACTGCCGAACAGGGAGACGAATCTTCCCTGGACAAGCAGTATGAAATTTTTGTTCCAGAGTTGTTTTGGTGAATCAGACATAAATCCATTGACCTTCTTTTATTGAATTATCCACTGCATCTAGAATCCTGCAGCATTCATAACCGTCTTTGAAATCCGGTTTAGTCGCCTTGTCATTTGCAATCGCCTGGACAAATTCAAACATTTCATGTACGAATGTATGCTCATAGCCGATCACATGTCCCGGCGGCCACCAGTTGCCTGCATAAGCATGGGTATCCTCGGTGACGGAGATAAGGCGGAAGCCCCTTTCCGAAGCAGGATCATCGTTGTTATAGTATTGAAGTTCATTCATTCTCTCGAACTCAAACTTCACACTGCCCTTGCTTCCGTTTATCTCAAAGGACATGCCATTCTTTCGGCCTGTGGCAAAACGCGTTGCCTCAAATGTACCAAGGGCACCGTTTTCAAATTCCGCCATGAATACGGATGCGTCATCCACGGTGACATCACCCATTGAGGCCTCTGCCGATACTGAAGCTCTGAGACCATCCATGGATTCCACCAAAGGACGCTTTTCAATGAAGGTTTTCTGCATTCCGATAACTTTTTTTATGTCACCTACCAGAAAACGTGCAAGGTCAATGATATGGGCATTGATGTCTCCGTGGGCTCCGGAGCCTGCTACTTTTTTATCGAGTCTCCAGACAAGGGGGAAGCTGGGGTCCACAATCCAGTCCTGCAGATACAGGCCTCTGAAATGATAGATGGTTCCAAGCCGACCCTCGTCAATGAGTTTTTTTGCCAGAAGTACTGCAGGTACAAACCTGTAATTGAACCCAACCTGATGCTTCACTCCTGACTTTACAGCAGCCTGCCACATTTCAAGCGCTTCTGCAGAATCATTGGCCAGTGGTTTCTCACAGAAGACATGCTTCTTTTTTTCAGTGGCATACATAGCCATCTCATGGTGGCATTTCCCGGTGAAGTAATGTCAATGAAGTCAATATCGTCACGGTCAATTAGTTTCTTCCAATCCGTTTCATATGACTCAAACCCGAATTTACCGGCTGCATCCCTTACTGAAGTCTCATCCCGGCCGCATATTGCCCTGAGGGTGATTGTCGTATCAGCATTGAAGAAATGGTTCACCTGCCGGAAGGCATTCGAGTGAGCCCTGCCCATGAATTTGTATCCGATCAATCCAGCATTGAGATTCTTCATATCTCCTCCTATGCCCAGTACATTTCGCCTGTTTCCCTGAATATTATGGACCCCTTCAGGAAGCTGATTGCTTTTTCCAGTCCTTCTTCTGAACTCATGAGGGAATCTTCATGTTCAATGGAAATAGCACCGTCATAACCCGCCATTTTCAAGGTGGAGAATATCTCATTCCACTCTTCCTGTCCATGGCCATATCCCATTGTCCTGAATATCCAGGACCTGTTGAATTCATCACCATAATGCTTGGTATCAAGAACACCGTTTATCCTGGAATTGGCGTTCATGACCTTGCAGTCCTTGGCATGGAAATGCCAGATGCAGCCCTTCAGTGCCCTGATTGCCATTACAGGATCGATACCCTGCCAGAAAAGATGTGAAGGATCGAAGTTTGCCCCTATTTCGGGCCCCACTGCAGACCGTAGCTTCAATAGTGATTCCGGGTTATAAACACAGAATCCCGGATGCATTTCAAGCCCGATCTTATGTATCCCATGGTCCCTGGCGAACTTTACAGCTTCCTTCCAGTAGGGAATCAGAACATCGTTCCACTGGTATTCAAGGATACGGCCAAAATCATCCGGCCAAGGGCAGGTCACCCAGTTGGGATATTTTGCATTCCTTGAATCACCGGGACAACCTGAAAACGTAATAACTGTGTCAATTCCTGCTTTTTCAGCAAGAAGAACTGCATTTCTGAAGTCCTTGTCAAAGGCGGATGCAATTTCCTTGTCCGGATGCACAGGGTTTCCATGACAGCTGAAGGCACTGATTTCCATTCCATACCCTTTTACCAATTCCAGAAGTGCTGTGATTTTATCCGGATTTTCAAGCAAGTGAGCAGCATCGGCATGGGCTGTCCCTGGATATCCTCCGCAGCCCAGTTCAACGGTCTGAACACCGAGGGGTTTTAGTTTTTTCAAAGTGTCTTCCAATGTAAGATTGGAAAACAACACAGTCAATACACCTAATTTCATATAGTAACCTCCATGATTTCATCTATTTTTACCTCGCGGTTTTCCTTTGCACTTCTTACGGCAGCAAAGACCATGGCGAGGGATTTTATATTATCGCGGCAGTCTGTTGAGGAACGCCTGCCTGCTTCAAGGCTTTCTATCATTTCATTGATGCATCCTGCATGACCTGAGACCAGGCAATCGGTATAATCAATGGAAGTTTCCATATGCCTCGGGTGTCTTTGGTCGGTTTCGGGATCTGTGATATATGCCTTTGGTAATTCAAGTCCGTTCCAAGTGACTGTACCTTTGCTGCACATGGCTCTCCAAATTGAGTCATATGAATCCATTGTACCCGGAGCACTCCAGGAACCGGAATAATTGAATATGATGTTGTCTTCAAATGTAAAGATACAGGTGGCTGATGCATTTCCCTTGTACCATGAATAGTCCGTATTGTATTCCTTGCAATATACAGATACGGGGTCTTTCCCAAGAAGATATCTTGCCTGGTCAAAGGTATGGATGGCCATGTCTATGAGCAGGGGTGAGTCCATCAGCTCCCTGAAACCACCGAAGTGGGACTCCCTGAAGAATTGTGCACTCAGATAACCGGGGTTACCGACGGTACCTGATTTCAGAATATCCCTGAATGAAAGCATGGCGCAGTTGTATCTGCGGTTTTGCATTACAAAGAATTCCCGGTTGTATTCATCGGACAATCTTATTATTTCCTTTGCGTTTTTCATGGAATCTGACAGCGGTTTTTCTGAAAGTACATGGATGCCTGAAGACAGGCATTTTCCGGCTACTTCAAGTCTGAATTCAGGCAAAACATTGTCAATTGCAACATCCGGACGCTGTTCTGCAATTGCCCTTTCTAGATTGTCATAGACAGGGCAATCCAGTTTATATTCCATCGCTCTTTTTGCAGCGGAATCAATGTTGACATCCACAAGACCGCATATTTCTACGTCGCTTCTCGCAGACAAAGCCGAAAGCCATGCACCGCTTATACTGCCACATCCTATTTGAAGATACTTCATGTGTCCTCCCCAAACCGTCGATATGTTGATTATATCATAATGGCTGATATAATCATGTCATGAAAATCATAGTTGATGCGGACGCATGTCCGGTAAAGAAGGAGATAATCAGGGTTGCAGGAAAGCATGGACTGGAAGTTGTCATGGTGTGTGACACTGCCCATGTGATATCTGATGGATATTCTAAAGTCATCACAGTGGACAAGGGGAGTGACTCCGCTGATTTCAAAATCATAAATATTTCAACCCCCGGGGATATCGTAGTGACAGGTGATTATGGTGTGGCAGCGATGGCTTTGTCAAAAGGTGCAAGGGCAATCGGCAACAGCGGAACCATTTATACAAAATTCAACATTGACTCATTTCTCACACAAAGACACATATCATGGGAAAGCCGGAAAAGGGGTGGGAAATATACGACCTTCAAAAAGAGAAAGCCGGAGGAAGGTACAACTTTCCATGATTCATTGGTCAGACTAATTGAATCCGGCTGAATCTATTTTCTGCGTTTTTTGTAAAGAACATATGTGACAGATATTGCTGCAATTACGGCTGCTAAGATGATGGTGTATTTTACTTTATTTGCCATTGCGTCTTTTTCAATTTCCTTATCCATTTCTTTCTCATACTCTTCTTTCCAGGGGTTTTGAGTATAGAAAGTGGGCTCAGGTGTTGGTGTGCGGTCAATTGGCGGTGTTTCCGTCGGTGTGAAATTGGTGGGAACTTCAGGGGCATCGGAAGGCAATGGTGATACTGAAACAGGAGGCACAGACGTTACCGGTGTCGGAGTGGGTTCAGGGGTTGGTGAAGCACTGGGTTCTGATGTCGGCGAGGGGGCCGGAGTCTGTGTTGTTACGGGGGAATCAGTGGGAGCCGGGGCACTTTTCGTAATATTCAGAAGGTAATAGCCTACATTTATCCCGTTTTCGGATATGACTGTAAGCAAAACAGGGGTTTCCCGGTTTGATAGCAGAATGGTTCCCTCTCCAATCAATGTGGCTTCAGGATTAAGAAGGATGCCGGCTATATCAACTGTTTCCATATCAGATGGGCATGAAATGTCATTATATATATTGATCTCAGGATCAAAATCCGGTAATGGGACATCATTCATCAGAATTCCGGTCAAAGTCGTGTCACCGGATAAATCCCTTATTACATTCAATGTATATTCTCTGGTTGAACCGGATTCAGATGTGCATGTGATTATTATATTATTGCTGCCGTAGAAAAGGGGAACAACACCGGTACCGGTTACGGATGCATATTTGCAAAGAGGAGCGGCATCAACAACACACTCATTTACAGTACCGTCCAGGGTTACTTCAAGGGGTGCTTCCGAATCCGCAATTGGAACAGGAACGTCATTGACTGTAATCCAGGCAAGGGAATTATCTTTACAGGTTTCCCTGTATATACCGCCTGTCGAACTGTCGGAATAAACAAGACTGCCGTAATCTGTTATGCACAGTTCTTCTGAATAAACCGAATCTCCCATATAGCCCGGTCCGGAACCTGACTCTACATATACGCAAAATTCACCCTCGGAATATCTGACAATGCTCTTTCTGGGCCCATCAGGATAGATTACCCAGCTCAGTATATACAGTCTTCCCTCTGCATCTGCATCCATGAATGAAGGATAATTTATGTAAGTAGGATCAACTATAATATTCCAGCCCTGCTCCTGAGGAGTCTTATAATAAATACAGTTACGGGCATTGTCTGAAATAAATGTTGTATTCCCGACCATACAGATATCAACCATATATTCTGAATACAGGGGGCTTGCAACGATAGTCCATTCAAAACCGTTCCAGAACTGAAGCCGGTTGTTTCCGGTGTCAACTACGTACAAGGAATTTTCATCTGATGAATACATTCCATTTGGATTCATGAACTGTCCCGGGTTCGCACCGGGACTCCCTATTTCAATCCACTGTATTTCCGGTGATGAATTTATCACTCCCTTGAAAACCTTGTCAGATTCATTGTCGGAAATGAATATTGTCGGTTCGTCATTCCCGGACCATTCAATGGCAGTTGGAATGAAATCAGTTTCAATCCAAGACCAATGCTCATCGCTGTTTATGAGTATACCCGGCTCAGGACTGGCTTTGCCCACGGCAATCCCGGCATCCTGAACATCCATTCCTCCATAAGATGATACATCCTCAAAAGAACCGACCTCCTTGTAAACTGAAGGAGTCGGCACAGGGGAAGGCTCAGGCACAGGCGGATATGTGTACCCGGGGGGAGGAACCGGATGGGGTTGTGCGAGTACGGAAGGCAGAAAAACAGATGCCGCTAATACCAGTGAAACGGCAGAAATCCAGATTATACTTCGATATGATTTCCTTTTCATGGCTAAAACCTCATACCTGATATTTTGCTTTCACCGGTTGCAATATTATTATAACCCCTCAGGGAGAAAAAAGCGGCTTGTGCGATGTAAATTTATTGTATCATCATACAATTAATCGGTTTTTTTCTTTTTCCTTCTTTTAATTATCTGCTGTGTTACCAGTATGAATGTTCCTCCCGCAACAACACCTGCTGCAGCTGTGATTCCGGGATGTTCCTTGATCCAATTTCCAAAACCTGTACCATCGCTGTCATCAGGATTCGGATTGTCCGTTTCCATGGGTGTGACCGTAGGTGAAGGCAATGGGGTAGCCGATGGTTCCGGTGATACAGTTGGAGTTACCGAAGGATCTGATGAACCTTCCGGAGTAGGTGTTGGACTTGGTTCAATGGATGCAGAGGGCTCAGGTGTTGATGAAGGGCTGCCAGAGGGTGAAGGGGTTGGAGCCGGGGTCGTGCTTCCGGTAGGAGTAGGTGCCGGTGTCGGTGAAGGTGATGCTGTAGGACTGGCCGAAGGGCTTGGTGATGGACTGGCTGAAGGACTGGCAGAGGCCGGAGCTTCGTCCCTGTGGACTGCCACCAGATATTGTTGTGCTGTAACCCCGTCCTGTGCTGTGACACTTATGATAAATAGATTGTTGCCAACCTCAAGTGGGATTGTTCCTGTTCCCGATACTGATGCATTTATATCCTGTGGTGTGGCAGTCAGCTCAATGCTTTCCTTTTCAAATGGAAATTCTATTCCTGCATAGGCAAAGATATTCGGATTAAAGCCGTCAAGTGAGATTGAATCGATTGCAATATCCGATAGCAGAGCATTGTCGGAAAGCTCCCGGGTTATCGTTATTGTATATTCCTTTGGAAGACCTTTTTCAGGAGTGCAGACTACAGGAAAAATATTCTCCCCAAACTCCAGTGGATGCAGGCCATCACCCTCAACAACTGAGTATGGACATAGTCTGTAAACAACAATGCCTGCTTCATCCACATCAGGTTCCACAGTCCATTCTGCCTCAGACCAACCGGGCATCAGCTGGAACTGGAAATCATTTATTGTCAGACCTGTAAGTTCGTTGATATCGTCCTTTTCCTTGACAACACGTGAATATGTATTGTCTGAATAGAACAATCTGTCATGATGATTGATGCAGATCTCTTCAACGAATGAAAAAGTTGATCCGATGTTTCCTGCTTCTTCACCGGGGGAAACAAATACAGAAAATGCACCGTCGCTGTACTTAACTATTGCCCGTTCATACTCATCACCCGTCGAAATCCATGAGACTATATACAGGTTCCCATCTGAATCTGCATCAAGAAATGTTGGGTAGTTAAGATAGCTTGCATTCTCGATTTTGGTCCAGGGAGCAAGGCTGAACTTGTACCAAAGACAGTTCTCACTGAAATCAGTGACAAAGTAAGTTGAACCTACTTTTGCTATATCAACAAGGGTACCGGCTCCTGTTATTGCCGGGAACAGGTTCCATTCACCATCGTTATATCGCTGTATCCTGTCATTTCCGCTGTCAACCACATACAGATTGTCATTTGAATCTATTGTCATCCCGAGGGGATTGTTGAACTCTCCGGTACCGGTACCGGGTCCGGCAATCTGCTGCCATTGCGGAAATTTTGATGTTGGGTTTGAAGAAATGTATATCCTGTCGTTGTAGCTGTCCGAGGCATAAAGGTCAGGCCTGTAATCAAGCTCCCACTCCAGTCCCGTAGGGCGAAAATCAACCGACCTTGAAAACCATGCTTCGCCGTCGAAGAACCTGATCTGAGGGTTGTCTTCGTCAAGGCTTCCTACGGCAAGGGTGTTGTCCATGCTGTAGTCAAGTCCACCTGTGAAGGTGTCTGTAAAATCTCCGGCACCGGAACCGGTGCTTATTTCCCTGAAATTGCTTGTCAGAAGAAAGATGTCCGGTGGTATGGATATGGTTGGTATGGTCACCGGTGGCAGGGTGATGATTGGAAAGTAACCTGCGGATACCTCTGCCGGAAAAGATATTGTTGTCATAAAGCCGACTACTGCCAAAAACAGTATTAAAACGAAAACTGCTGTCAGTTCCTTGAATTTTTTCATTATTCCCCCTAATCTAATAACCCCTTTATGCAAACTGTTTTGCATTGCTGTTATTATATATGAAACCTTTCTTCATTACAAACCGATGGATTTTTGTGCGGTTGCACAATTTGCAGATGAAGCATATAATACCAATAAGTAAATATTCTTCAGGGCAGGGCGAAGTTCCCGACCGGCGGTATAGTCCGCGAGCGAAAGCTGAACCGGTTTGATTCCGGTACCGACAGTATAGTCTGGATGAAAGAAGTGTTTTTTTTCGTACTCCTGAAGATGGAGTTTTTTTTAGGAGAAAAATAAATGAACATCAAAAACAACAGGGTCAATTGGATTGCAAAGGTAGGTATGCTGTCAGCGGTGTCTGCCATACTCATGTTTCTGGAAATACCGGTGCCGCTGGTTCCGCCTTTCCTGAAGTTTGACTTCAGTGACCTGCCTGCCCTGATAGCGGGATTTGCCTTCGGCCCTATGGCCGGTGTGGCGGTACTGCTGGTAAAGAACATTATACATGCACTTGCATCATGGTCCTTCCTTGTGGGGGAGCTGGCCAATTTTCTGATTGGTATTTCCTTTGTGCTTCCGGCAGCTCTGGTCTATAAGAGTGGAAAGACCAAGTCCCGGGCAATAATCGGTATGGTCACAGGTGGTATAACCATGGTTGTAATTGCCGGTCTGCTTAATTATTTTGTACTGATTCCCATGTACACCAGGGTCCTTGGATATACTATGGAGGATATTGTTGCATGGAGCAGTACTGCAAACAGGCATATAGTGGATCTCAGAAGCCTGGTTATAATAGGTATTACACCTTTCAACGTTTTCAAGGTACTCGTGAATACTTTCATCACTGCACTCATTTACAAGAAATTGTCTCCCTTCCTTCATCAGGGCAGCAACAAACAGGAAAAGCCGGATGTTCCTTCCCTGTGATATAATATCCGGGAAATGAAGAAAGACAGCTGTATCGCAATAGCAGGCATGGGACTGATAGGCGGTTCCCTTGCAAAAGCCCTTAGGCTGAGAGCCGGAATCAGCAGATTGATTGGCATCGATCCTGACCCCGGACAGCTG
>DAINQB010000016.1:18849-43280 GCA_036743175.1 Bacillota bacterium
GGCGGACATCCCATGGCCGGGTCTGAAAGAAGCGGTTATGCATATGCACGTGAAGACATGTTTGAAAATGCCTACTATCTTATTATGGAGAATCATGAGGATATGGAAGCCGTTGAAACAGTCAGGGAAATGGCTGAATCAATCGGATCAATCCCACTTCTTACAAATCCTGTCCTGCATGATGAAGCCGTGGCTGCAATAAGCCATATCCCACATGTCACAGCTGCTGCATTGGTGAATCTGCTGGAAGAATCACGGGGAACAGAGCTTGCCAGACAGATTGCAGCGGGGGGCTTCAGGGATGTGACGAGGATAGCTTCTTCACAGCCTTCCCTCTGGAGGGACATAACCCTGAACAACAAAGAGGCTGTATGCGACGGACTTGACAAGCTTATCGGTATTCTGTGTTCCGCAAGGGATGGAATCAGCAGATCCGACGGTGAAGCCACTGAGGAATTCTTCAGAAAAGCAAAGGATTCAAGGGATCTTATTTCAGGGGAAAGAGAGGGGCTCCTGCCCCGCAAATTCCAGATTGTCATCCAGGTCGCCGACCGGCCCGGAGTCATTGCCCGCATATCCGCACTCCTGGGAGAAAACGGCATCAATATAAAGAATATAAATGTAACCCACAGCCGCGAGGATGTAGGCGGAGTACTGGTCGTGGAATTATATTCCATCGAGGACAGGAACTCTGCACTGTCCGTACTTGAAGGCGACGGGTTTTCTGCGTCCGTAATTGACTGAAAACCGGAACAAAATCATTGCTCAGAACGTATAACAAATACATGAACCGTCAATATTCCTTAAGGAGGAAAAGGATAATGTATAAGAGAGTTTTTTTGGTATGTTTGTCAATTCTGCTTGTAACGGGACTATTGGCAGGATGTGCAGCTGAAAGTGATAAAGGTAATGTCCTGGTTCCGGGAGTAAAGGCTGACAGCATAGGCACGAATGTTGTTGAAGCGAATTCCGGTTTTGCATTCAGGATTTTCAAGGAGATGTACACTGCAGACACCGAGGGTAATCTTTTCATATCCCCTGCCAGTATTTCAACAGCGCTTGCCATGGTAATGAATGGAGCAAAGGGAAACACACTGGATGAAATGATGGATACCCTGGGATTCAAAGGAATAGACCAGGCTGAAGTCAATTCAGGATTTGCATATCTGGTATCCCTGCTGAACAGGAATGAGGGGGGAGTTGAACTGAGTCTTGCAAATTCCATATGGATAAGAAAAGGCTTCAATGTGCTTGATACTTTCAAGGCTGTAAACAGTGATTATTTCGCAGCGTCGATTGAAGAGCTGGATTTCAACGATTCAGGTGCACCTGTTACCATCAATGACTGGGTAAGGGAGACTACCAATGGAAAGATTGATGGAATAGTGGGGGATACAATTCACCCGGCAACGGTCATGTTCTTGATCAACAGCATCTATTTCAAAGGGGAATGGAAGACACCATTCGATCCTGATCGGACATATAGTTCGGATTTCTTTGTTGACGGGACAGCCACCGGAACAGTTGATATGATGAATTACAAGAACGATACCATGTATTACGAAGGTAACGGCTATAAAATTATAAGCCTGCCATATGGAGAAGAGGACATGGTCATGGACCTGATACTCCCCGATGAAGGCATTAAAACAGCAGACTTCATAAGGTCCTTCGGACTTAAGGACTACAAGACTGCGCTGGCAGGTCTTTCTGAAGAGTCAGAGGTAATTGTATCAATTCCGGCATTCAAGGCTGAGTATGAAACAAAACTGAATGATGTCCTGCATGAACTTGGAATAAGGGATTTGTTTTCATCGGTCTGTGACCTCAGCGGAATAAACGGAAGCGGCGATTTGTTTGTCAGTGAGGTAAAACACAAGACCTACATTGATGTAAATGAAGAGGGAACGGAAGCCGCCGGAGTCACATCCGTGGAAATCCGGCTGACAGCTGTAATGGATCCCACGGAATTCATAGCCGACAGACCCTTCCTTTATACAATAAGGGATACCAGGACTGAAAGTATTCTCTTCATGGGAGTCTTTGATAAACCTGAACAGTAATACAAAGGATGAAATGAACAGGACACAGGGACCCGGGAAGCCATTGAATGGTTTTGCCGGGTCTCATATTATCTGTTCTTGTATTCCTTCACAAGCTTTGCACGTACATATCCGCGGTCCGTGGATGTACTTTCTATATAGAATCCACGGCTGTAGTAGAAACGGATCAGGTCCGTATAAGCAGATGCGGAATAAAGGTATGCCCTTTTGATTCCAAGGGCAATCATTTCTGCATCAACAAGGTTCATAAGTGACTTTCCAATACCGATGTTATGATAATCAAGCCGTACACCGAATCTTGAAATATGTGCCTCGTCGCCTGAGATCTCGAACCTTATGGTTCCGACTGCCACTCCATTTACATGGGCAATGAATACCTCGGTTTCCTCAATGGCCCTGATTATCTGTTCCCTTGTTTCCTCAAGGGCTTCCATGCTTCCTGTCAGACCTGTATCCTTCATATATTTTGTGAAGGCTTCATTCAGGATTCCCTTGATGTCATCGGCATCTTCGGGCCGGGCCTTTTTTACTGTGAATGAATAAACTGGCATAATTTTCCTCCTGTCATACCCATGGATTTTGCAATCACTGTCTGAATCCTAAGAACACTGACCCTTGCCATCCGTTTGGGGTATCCTTCTGTCAAGGGAATACGAGTCAAGTGAATGAACACGCGGTTCGATCCCTTCGGAATAATATTCAAGTACCAGAAGCAATGCTCCGGCTGTATCAAGGTTTGTAACCGATGGAACATTATATTCTATTGCCGTCCTTCTTAAGGCAAATCCGTCTGTTCCGGGCATTTTGCCCCTGGTCGGGGTGTTTATCATCAGGGCTACGCTGCCACCCTTTATTTCATCTATCAGGGATGGGTCATTCATTGTCCCGCACTCAATTCCATTTGTACAAAGGAATTCTGCAGTTCCGGGAGAACCTACCAGCTCATAGCCTGCTGCAGCCAGTCCTGAAGCGACGGGAAGACAGTCTTTCTTATCCCTGTCCGTTATACTGATGATTATCTTCCCTGACGGCGGAATCCTGAGACCGGAGGCAAGCAAGGCTTTGTAAAGTGCTTCCCTGTAATCCCGCGAAACCCCCATGACTTCACCTGTGGACTTCATTTCAGGACCCAGAAATGTATCCAGGGTGGTGATCTTGGAAAAGGAGAAAACGGGAGCCTTCACTGCATGGAAGTCAGTCCTTGGTAAAAGACCGGTTCCATATCCAAGCTCATCCAGCATCCTGCCCATTATTACACGGGTTGCAGCATCCACCATGGGTACTCCTGTGATTTTGCTCAACACAGGAATTGTCCTGCTTGCGCGTGGGTTCACCTCTATTACATGGACTTTTTCATTTTCATCCATGACAAACTGAATGTTGAAGAGACCTATGATCCCAAGTGAAAGAGCAAGCCTTGTTGAGTAATCAGTGATTGTATCAATGGTTTTATCCGACAGGGTAATTGTAGGATATACGGCAATGCTGTCCCCTGAATGAACTCCCGCCCTTTCTATATGCTCCATTATTCCGGGAATCAAAACATCCCGTCCGTCACAGATTCCATCGACTTCGATTTCCTTTCCCACAATATACTTATCAATCAAAATAGGGTGAACGGGTGATATATCTGCAGCCATGGTCATGTACTCTTCGAGGGTTCTGTTGTCATGGACTATTTCCATGGCTCTTCCACCCAGCACATAGCTTGGGCGAACGAGGACCGGGAATCCTATTTCTTCGGCTATCAGACGTGCTTCGTCAAATGAAAAAGCGGTTTTTCCCCTGGGAATAGGTATGTCGAGCTTATCGAGAAGGCCCAGGAACTTGTTTCTGTTCTCGGCAAGGTCAATGCTTTCCATGGGAGTTCCCAGTATCTTGACTCCGGCACTGTGAAGGGGATGAGCCAGATTGATTGAGGTCTGACCACCGAATTGAAGTATTACTCCCAGCGGTTTTTCCTTTTCGATTATATCAAGCACACCTTCTTCCGTAAGGGGGTCGAAATAAAGCTTGTCTGAAATATCAAAATCAGTGCTGACAGTCTCTGGATTGTTGTTGATAATGACTGATTCAATTCCCATTTCCCGCAGTGCCTCCACCGAATGGACGCTGCAGTAATCGAATTCGATTCCCTGGCCGATTCTTATCGGCCCTGACCCTATTACCAGAACCTTGTCATTTTCAGAGTATTCAATGTCGTCATACTGCTCATAGGTGGAATAGTAGTAGGGAGTAACTGCCTCGAATTCCCCTGCACAGGTATCAACCAGCTTGTATACGGGCTTGATCGGGTATTTCTCCCTGAGCTCCAGTATTCCAGACAAAGGAACACCGACCAGATTTGCTATATATGAATCACCGAATCCCACTTTCTTGGCTTTCAGGTAAAGCTCATAGTCAAGCCAGGCAATCCCGGCATTCCTGATTTCGTCAGCTACATCAACGATTTTTTTCAGTTTTGAAAGGAAGAACACATCAATTCTTGTAATTTCATGTATTTCTGAAATGGATATGCCCTTTTGCAACAGCTTGAAAATTGCAAAGAGTGATTCATCCTTTGGGTGTACTATGTAATCCATCAACTCCTCAACAGGGGTGTTTTCAAAAAGCTGCAGACCCAGTTGATAATTGAGCTTAATATCAAGGGAGTCGATTGCCTTAAGAAGGGCTTCTTCAAAATTCCGGCCTATGGCCATGACTTCTCCCGTAGCTTTCATCTGGGTTCCTATTCTGCGGTCTGCCATATGGAACTTGTCAAAGGGCCAGCGGGGAACCTTTACCACAACATAGTCAAGGCTCGGTTCAAAGCAGGCATAAGTGTTGCCTGTGATTGGATTCTTTATTTCATCAAGGTCAAGTCCGATGGCTATCTTTGCTGCAGACCTGGCTATCGGGTACCCTGTGGCCTTTGATGCAAGGGCTGATGAACGGCTTACCCTTGGGTTGACTTCGATGACTATGTATTCAAAGCTTTCAGGATCCAGGGCAAACTGTATATTGCAGCCACCTTTTATTCCAAGGGCCCTGATGATCCTGAGTGAAGAGCTTCTGAGCATCTGATAATCTTTGTCCGACAGTGTCTGGCTTGGAGCAATTACTATGCTGTCACCGGTATGTATGCCTACCGGATCTAAGTTTTCCATATTACACACGGTTATACAGTTGTCATTGCCGTCACGCATGACCTCATATTCTATTTCCTTCCAACCCGCCACACTTTTCTCAATGAGGACTTGTTTTATGACTGAAAGTTTCAATCCCCGTGAACAGATGTCCTCCAGTTCCCTGCGGTCCCTTGCTATACCGCCTCCTGAACCGCCCATTGTAAAGGCCGGTCTTACTATTACGGGATAACCTATTTCCTCAGCAAATGAACCTGCTTCCTTTGTTGTATTGACTATGGCGGAAGGGGCAACCTTTTCCCCTATGGATATCATTGTGTCACGGAAAAGTTCCCTGTCCTCCGCTTTTTGGATGGATTCAAGGGAAGTTCCGAGAAGTTCAACACCCATTTCATCAAGTATTCCGTCATCGGAAAGTTCCAGGGCCATGTTCAGTCCTGTCTGCCCGCCAAGGGTTGCAAGAAGGCCGTCGGGTCTTTCCTCCTTGATGATTTTTTTCACATATTCAAGGGATATGGGTTCAATATATACTTTGTCAGCAGTTTCCATGTCCGTCATTATGGTAGCAGGATTGCTGTTCACAAGAACTACTTCGATTCCTTCTTCCCTGAGTGCGCGGCAGGCCTGGCTTCCTGAATAGTCAAATTCCGCAGCCTGGCCGATTATTATGGGTCCTGATCCAATTACCAGGACCTTTTTTATGTCTGTTCTTCTAGGCATTCTTGTTTTTCCTCATTGTTTCGATGAAACCATCGAATATATATGCCGAGTCTTCGGGACCCGGAGCTGCTTCGGGATGATATTGTACGCTGGAAACAGGGAGGCTTGTATGCATGATCCCTTCAGAAGTTCCGTCATTTACGTTCACATGTGTTGCTACGATTCCGGGAGCCATGTTTTCAAGGGAAACCGCATAGTTGTGGTTCTGGCTTGTAATATGGCATTTGCCGGTAATCAAATCCCTTACAGGATGATTGCCACCGTGGTGTCCGAATTTCAATTTGTATATATCCATTCCAAGCGAAAGTGCAAGCAACTGGTGTCCCAGGCAGATTCCGAGAACAGGGATTCCTGAATGGGCAAGTTTCTTTATCTCAGGAATTACATTGACCAGGTCACGGGGGTCGCCGGGGCCGTTTGAAAGAAGGATCCCATCCGGTTTCATGTCTAAGATGTCATTTGCAGTTGAGTCATGGGGCATTACTGTAATACTGCAGTCCCTGGTCTGCAAGGATCTTATGATGTTGCTCTTTGAACCGAAGTCCAGAAGACAGACATGGAAACCCCTGCCCCTGATGTGATACTTTGCATCAGTTGAGACTTCCTCCACAAGATTCACGGGCCTGCTCTCATTTTCATGTATCTTTTTAAGGAGGCTGGCAATGTTTCCTGACAGTGTGGAAATTACGCCGAACATGCTTCCGTGGCTTCTGATGTGTCTGGTCAGGGCACGGGTGTCAATTCCTTTTATTCCGATGATACCATTGTCGGTGAAATATGAATAAGGATCCGTCAGTGCCCGGAAATTGCTGTGGTTTTCACACAATTCCTTCACTATGAATCCCTCTACGTGGGGCTTGTACGACTCCGTATCTTCATTGTTCATCCCATAATTTCCTATGAGGGGGTAGGTCATGCATACAATCTGGCCGTTATAGGATGGATCCGTTGTTATCTCCTGATATCCGGTCATTGATGTGTTGAAGACTATCTCTCCGTATGCTTCACCGCCTGCCCCAAAGGATTCTCCGGTAAAATATGTTCCATCCCTGAGGACAAGTACTGCCTTCATCCTCCGTTACCTCCGGTAATTTCACCGAGGACTTCCTCAAGGTTAGTGCAAAGGGTATCAATATGTTCCTTCTTCACAATCAGGGGAGGAAGAAGTCTGATGATCCTGGTCTTCACACTTCCAACCAGTATTTTTCTTTCAAACATCCTTTCCTTTATTGCACCTGCTATGTCGGAGCTGAATTCCATACCCACCATAAGACCGCTTCCCCTGACTTCAGTGACTATGTTGTATTTCATTTTCAAAGCATTGAGTTTTCCTATCAGGTAGAGTCCCATTTTTTCACTGTTTTCAACAAGATGCTCATCCTTCATGGCGCTGAAGACGGCAAGACCTGCTTCACAGGCAAGGGGATTGCCTCCGAATGTTGAACCATGGTCGCCGGGTTCAAAGGCCGAAGCCACATAATCCTTTGCACAGAGAGCACCCATGGGGAATCCTCCTCCAAGAGCCTTTGCAAGTGTGAAGATATCAGGTTCTACACCGAAATGCTCATAACCGAACATTTTACCCGTACGTCCCATGCCGCACTGCACTTCGTCGAAGATCAGGATTATGTCTTTCTCATAGCACAGGCTTCGCACCTTTTTGATGTAATCAAAGGAAACGGGATTGACACCGCTCTCACCTTGTATAGGTTCAAGCATTATTGCACAGGTATTATCGTTGACTGCATTTGTAAGAGCGGTCATATCGTCCATTGGGACTGACTTGAACTTGGGGGTCAGGGGATTGTATGGTTTTTGATACTTGTCCTGTCCTGTGGCAGCAATTGTGGCAAGGGTTCTGCCATGGAAGGAATTCTCCAGTGTTATTATTTCAAATTTGCCTTCATTTCCCTTTTTCCTGTGATACATCCTTGCAAGCTTTATGGCACCTTCATTTGCCTCTGCTCCGCTGTTTGAAAAGAAAACCTTGTCGGCGCAGGACGCCTTGCAGATGACTTCGGCGAGTTTTGCCTGTGCCTCTATATAGTACAGACTGGAGCAGTGGATAAGCCTCCTGGCCTGTTCACAGATGGCATCGACTAGCAGGGGATGGCTGTGACCGAGGGCAGAAACCGCTATTCCGGCCATGAAATCCAGATACTGATTGTCGTCAGTGGAATAAAGAAACATACCTTTTCCATATTTGAATGCAACCGGGGTTCTGTTTCCGAAGGTGTTCATGAAGTACTTTTTATCCTTCTGGATGATATCATTGATGTTCATGTTCAAATCTCCTGTTCCTTTTCTATAGTGAAGGCTGTCCTGATGGTGCCTCCTTTGCCTTTTGCCATAAACTTCCTGTATAAACCGTTTCGATTGCCGGCAATGAGTGAAGTCTCTTCAATTTTACCTGTGGTGGCAACAGAATATCTGTATCCCATTGACTTTACCTCAAGATGCCCTGAATCATACTTCATGAATGAATTTTCAATGCCATTGGTAAGAAATGCCGGTATCATATAAATAATATCACCTTTGTCCGGATCATTGAGTGAACTTACAACGGACAATCCTTCCTTTGACAAGGTATAACTTTCCGTGATGTCGGCCGGACCGGTGTATGTGACCATGAATCTTACCTGTTCCCGAGATTCATCAAGTATCTTTAGCTCTGCATTTTGACCATTGCGGAATGAATCAGTGTATTCATTGAATTCCTCTTCACTCTCAAACTCATCCTTTATATAGCTGAAACTGTGGTTTTCCTTCCTGCTGCAGCTGCTGAGGTATACGGGATTGCCATCTTCAAACCAGCCAGGACCTAGAAATACGGATTCGTCGTTTGACCCGGGAGTCTGATATCTCCTTGAATGCAGTTCTCCTGATGACGCAGAAAGGGCAAGCTCCGTGGGGCAGTCTTCCCTATGAATTCTTCCAAGGCCGGTTGCGTCATAGAAGAAGTCAGCGGCAGTGTCAATTTCAACTGAATAAGACCCGCAGTTTGCAAAGACCTTGTGGAAATTATCCGATGTCTCAAATACATATCCGCCCGTTTCTGCAGGACATGGGAATTCATCTATTGAATCATCCGTAAAAGGTAATCCAATGAAAAGAAATACACCGAGTGTCATCATATACTTGTCGTAATAACCATAGCTCTCGGTCCCGAACATTGCATCGGTCGGAAACATATTCTTTATATGCCTTGACCCGCCGGGAGCATTGAGCCACCTCATTATGCTCTTTACGGAAAGATGTGCCGCTCTTTTGTACATGCCTGCCAGTTTCAGGTTTCCAAGGTTTTTCCATCTTGAAGCTTCATACTCAAAATTGGAAGCAAGCAGGGATTCGTTGAACAGGAACTGGTTGCTCCTTCCGCCGAAGGGCATTTCAAAGGCGGAGGACTGCGAGAACAATGAAAAAAGGGCACCCTTTTTCAGATTCTCATCAAGTTCGTTGAAATATTTTCCCCTGTAGCCATATCCGGGTATCAACTGGGCCTGTACCCTTGTGGTCAGGTCATAGAGTATTGGATTGTAAGGATCCATGTACATGCCGTTTTCATCAAAAAGTCCAAGCTGATGTGTCCAGTATTTGTCAAAGAATTCCGATGAATCAGCATGACCTTCTGTTTCCAGAAGCCAGAGTCCGGCCATGGCATAGATGTTCCAGTTGCGCACATGGTCCCATTCATGGAAGGGGTATTGGTTGGTGAAGGATTTGAAGGGATCGATTCTGCCAAGCAATGAAAGCCAATTGTCCATCCTTTGCTTATCAACAAAAGGTTTCATTGCCTTGAATCCAAGCATTGTCTCCTTAAGGGCAAAATCAAGATGATTGGGGGGGACCCGCCTGTAGAAATCATTGCAAAGGGCATCCATCATTGACAGCCAAAGGTCCTTGTATCCGGGAATCCGGCCGCTTGAAAGAAGGGCAGCGATTCCGCAGGCTATCCTTGAATATGCATGGATGTCATCGACCATTCCTCCGGGTTCTGGAAGTCTTTCTTCAAGTGTGTCCCTGTCATATGCCATTACACAGGTCTCAATGACATCAAGGTAATCTTCCCTTGTCATGCCTGTCGGTTTGAAGTCACCGGGCTTTTCAATTGAATCTATGTATCTGAAATAATCCATTGTTACTCCCTGGTCATCATTCCTGCTTTTTCTGCCGATATCTCATACCCAAGAGGTCTTCCATTGATGAAATTGTCAATATCAAAAACCATGGCCTCGGCATATTCAGTGACAACACTTGATCCTGCAAGATGAGGCATGCATATGACATTGGGCAGTGTTCTGAGCCTGCTGTCAGGGGAAAGGGGTTCGGTCTGATATACATCAAGGGCCGCGTGTATGCGTCCGGTCTCAAGTACCTCCGTAAGATATTCTTCATCAACAATGCTTCCCCTTGCTGTATTGATGAACAATGTACCGTCCTTCATCATGTCAATCCTTGCCTTGTTGAACATATAGTCTGTTCCGGGGTTCTTCGAGGCATGAAGCGAAACAATGTCGGCTGAAGCGATTGCTCCGTCCAGGTCATCGGTGAATTCAACACAAGGGTAATCCGCCTTGGTTTCTTCACTAAGATACGGGTCGTAGACAAAAACCCTTGTTTCAAAAGGCACAAGCAGGTCATATAAGAATCTGCCGATGTCCCCGAATCCGACAAGGAGTATTTTCTTCCCGAACAGGGACTTCATGTCACCATATTCAGAGGGACCCTGCTTCCAGCCGCCGTTTCTTGTTATTTCAGTATACTTTGCGATCTTTAACCCCAGTGCAAGAATATATCCGAGGGTTCCTTCGGCAACCGCCTTTGCCATGACCTTGTTGGCACCGGCAACCTTGATACCCCTGTCATACACTTCGGGTACTACAATGTTATATACACTTCCGGCACAATGGGCTACGAGTTTCAGACTGCCGGCACTTTCAAGGACTTTTGTGGTTATCTTTGGTGACCCCCAGTGTGTGATACAGATATCCATACCCTGAATATTAAGCGCCAGCTCATCCTCAGTCCATGGTCTGTCAAGGGTATTCTGATACAGGGTCCCCATGGCTGAAAGGCTTTCCATTATATAAGGAGGAAAATATTTGTCCTTCAGGAATCCGTTGTGTACAGAAAGCAGTATGTTCATTGTCAGTCCTCCCAGGCCTTCTCGTTTTCGTAGTATTTTTCCTTGTTCTTGGCTATCATGGTTCCGATTCCCTTGCCGGTGAATATCTCGAGGAGTATGCAGTGGGGAATCCTGCCGTCAATTATGTGGGTCCTTCCTACGCCTTTTTCTATTGCATTCACACATCCGAGGACCTTGGGGATCATACCGCCTTCTATGACGCCTTTGTCAATCAGGGCATGAACCTCATCGATTGAAAGGGCATGAAGTATATCCTTTGCATCCTTGCTCATCTTTACTCCCTCTATGTCCGTGAGCAATATAAGTTTTTCAGCCTTCAGGGCACTGGCAACCTCACCGGCAACGGTATCTGCATTGATATTATATACCTTTCCGTCGTCATCTATTCCAATTGGTGCTATGACCGGAATATACTCTCCTTGAGTGAGTCTGCTGAGGGATTCCGCATCAATGCCTGTAATTTCCCCAACGAAACCAATATCCGTTCTTTCGCCGTTTATTACAGGGTAATGCTGCCTGCATTTGATCATTCCTGCATCGATTCCGGACAACCCAATGGCCTTGCCTCCCTTTTTTCCTATCCTTGAAACTATGTCCTTGTTTGTCTTTCCAATCAGAACCATCTGGACGGTTTCCATTGTTTTTTCGTCAGTGACCCTGAGACCGTTTACAAAACGTGATTCAATTCCCGATCCGGCAAGCGCTTCATTTATATCGGGTCCGCCTCCATGGACCACAATCGGGTTCATCCCGATGTATTTCAGCAGGGTGATGTCTTCCATGACGGAATCCTTCAGTGCTTCATTTATCATGGCATTGCCGCCGTACTTTACAACAACGGTTTTCCCGTAGAGTTTCTGTATATAGGGAAGTGCCTCTATCAGGATTTCTGCCTTCTTGATTATCTTTTCCATTCTTTTGCTCCTATATATATAATCCGGCACCTGCAATGCCTGCCTTTTCATCGAAACCATACATTATATTAAGGTTCTGTACAGCCTGCGAGGATGCTCCCTTGCCCAGATTGTCTATGGCTGAAACAATTATCACCCTTCCAAGTCTTTCGTCATATATCGGTGCAATGTCTGCAAAGTTCGTACCTGCAACAGCCTTGACAGATGGAATGTCACCGGCTTCCCTTATTCTGACGAAGTATTCACCGGCATAATACTCTTTATATAATTGAATCAATTCACCGGCTGAGCTCTTTGCCAAAAGGGACGCATAGATTGTAGCGACCATGCCTCTTTTAAAAGGAGCAAGATGAGGAGTGAAACCTACTGCGATGGTTTTACCGGATAATATGGAAAGCTGTTCTTCTATTTCCGTCGTGTGCCTGTGGCCCGTTACCTTATATGGTGCGAAGTTTCCGTCGATTTCACAGTACTGGTATGGAAGGTCAGCCTTTCTTCCGGCTCCGGATACTCCCGATACTGCATTTATTATTATTGTAGCCGGGTCAATCATGCCCTTTGAAACCAATGGCGCAAGTCCCAGTATTGAACATGTGGGATAACATCCGGGATTGGCTGTTACAAGTGCATCCTTGATTTTTGCCCTGTTGAGTTCAGGAAGCCCGTAAACTGCTTTATCCAGAAGTTCCGGGTATTCATGCACAACCCCATAGGTCTTTTCATAGGTTGATGCATCTGAATAGCGGAAGTCTGCACTTAAGTCCACTACTTTCTTTCCTGCCCCGGTAAGTACGGCAACTGCCTTCTGACTGGCTGCATGAGGGAGGGCGCATATGAAACAGTCGGCTTTTTCGGATATTTCAAGGGGTTCGGATGATTCACATACAAGATCACAGACTCCCTTCATATTTGTATATATATCTGAAAAGATACTGCCCTCGAATGACTTTGAGGCAACCGCAGTTACTTCAAAACCGGGATGACCTGAGAGTATCCTGACTGCTTCGGCTCCTGCATATCCTGTTGCACCCAATATTCCGACCTTAACCATAACCGCCTCCTTGTGTATTATATCAAAGGGAGAATGCCATTTCATTCTCAATTTTTAATAATTATACATATAAGTGCATAAAAATGCAATTATTAATGCATCAATTTGCAAACAAATGAAGGGGATATTTCCGTTTATGCAAATCACACAAATAGTATATATGTTTTTTGTAATAATCATCACTTAAAAGAAACAGGCAAAGGTGTTAGAATTAAGTGGAAGTTTTATAGAAAAACGGGAGGAATTATAATGGCAAAAGTTGTATTGAGAAACGTATACAAGAAATACGCACCTTCTCGTGGCGGCGTTACAGCTGTTTCAGATTTTAATCTTTCAATTGAAGACAAGGAATTCCTGGTTCTGCTTGGTCCATCAGGCTGCGGAAAGACAACAACACTGAGAATGGTTGCAGGTCTTGAAGATATTACAGCCGGTGAAGTTTACATTGGAGACAAACTTGTAAATGATGTTCAGCCAAAGGACAGGGATATAGCAATGGTTTTCCAGAACTACGCACTTTATCCCCATATGTCAGTATTCGACAATATGGCCTTCGGTCTTAAGCTCAGAAGAACCCCGAAGGATGAAATAAAGAGAAGAGTTCATGAAGCAGCAAGAATCCTGGAAATTGAACATCTCCTCGACAGAAAACCAAAGGCTCTGTCCGGTGGACAGCAGCAGAGGGTAGCCCTTGGCCGTGCAATAGTTCGTGAACCAAAGGTATTCCTCATGGACGAACCTCTTTCAAACCTTGATGCAAAATTGAGGGGCCAGATGAGGGTTGAGCTTACAAAGCTCCATCAGAGACTGAAGACCACCATAATCTTTGTTACACATGACCAGGTTGAAGCAATGACCATGGGAACCCGTATCGTTTGTATGAAGCTTGGTTTCATCCAGCAGGTTGACAGCCCGCAGGCTATGTATGAAAACCCGGCCAACATGTATGTTGCAGGTTTCATAGGAACACCTCAGATGAACTTCGTCGATGGAAAGATAGTTGAAGAAGGCAAGGATGCTTACATTCAGATAGGTAATTCAAGGATCAAGATGCCCGAAAGCAGATCCAAGAAAATCGTCGGCCAGGGTTACAATGGCAAGGATGTAGTAATCGGACTCAGACCGGAACATCTCCATGATGAGCAGATGTACCTGGATTCAATGCCTGAAGCAATCGTTGATGCAAACGTAGAAGTCACCGAGTTGCTCGGACCTGAAGCACTTGTATACTGTACAATAGAAGGAACAAATATGATTGCAAGGGTTAAACCAAGAACCAAGGCAAGACCCGGCGATGTAATCAAGATTGCCATCGATACAGCAAGGCTCCACATATTCGACAAGGATACAGAAAACGTAATGTTTGCTGACTAGTTGAGACATTCAGACCGCCGGTGAAAGCCGGCGGTTTTTTCATGCGGAATTATTCTTTCTCCCTGAAATTTGTTTTGAAAAAATTGTGACCTGTGGTATCATGTATCTGATAATTTTACGGAGGTGTGCTTTGTTTGGCACCTTGAAAAGAAAGCTTCTGCTTTCCATGGATGATTACTTCGGAATAGCCGACGGTAACGGTCGGATAGTAATCTGTTCCGATGAATCCGCGGAGGGCGATTATTTAAAGGATATAGATAAAATTGATATCAGGACGGATGAAATAGAGGCCGGTAAAGATCTTTTTTATCTTTCTGTGCGTATACCCGGAAAACTGGACCATATTGCATTTGTAAGCAGCGAAAAGGAAGAAAACAAAAAGCTTCTCAGGCTGGTTGTTCTTTTTGTGGAATCCTTCTTCAACAATCTGGTAGAAGGCGGGGATTATGATGATTTCTGCCGGAAGGTCCTGCAAGGAGAACTGGGACACGAGGAACTGCGCAAGGGAATGGAGCTGTACAGGATAAGGGACAAGGCAAGGAGAGCCGTTCTGGTTCTTCATCACACCGAAGCAGAATATTCTGTTGCAGACATGATATCGAATATAATCCCGGACGATGAGCATATCATCGTTGAACTGAACAATGGAAGGATAGCCTGCATCATTTTACTGAAGGATGAAGAAGGGATACCGTACCTCAACAAAATCTGCAGGTCAATTGTTGCAACGATTGAAGAGGAACTGATGGTTTCCGTCCAGGGTGGAATCGGCAACATCGTCGAAACCTTCGCAGGCACAGCTGTTTCATGTGCCAATGCGGAACTTGCACTTTCGGTTGGTGATATATTCGAATATGAGAACAATGTATCAGATTACAACACCCTTGGCATCGGGAAACTGATATATACATCTGACAAAAAAGTCCTCGAGGATTTTCTGACTGAAAGTGTCAGCAGAAAGACATTTGAACTCCTTGACGATGAGATAATAAAGACAGTCCAGAGTTTCTTCAAGAACAACCTGAATATCAGTGAGACTGCCAGGCAGATGTATCTGCACAGGAACACTCTTGTATACAGGATAGAGAAGGTTATGAAAATCACAGGATTGGACCTCAGGAACTTCGATGATGCTGTATCATTCAAGGCTGCATATATGGTAAAATGCTATATAGATAAACTCAACCAGGAACGGTGACGGTGAACACAAATGATAAATTTCAGTAATGTAACCATGGTATACAGGAGCGGGTGCGAGGCTCTGAAGAATGTTGACCTTGAGATAGCCCGGGGCGAGTTTGCCTTTGTAATAGGACCCAGTGGTTCAGGCAAATCGACCATGATAAAGCTGATCATGAAGGAAGAAGAACCTACAGGCGGCGAACTGTTCGTAAACGGTCAGGATGTCAGAGATATCCACAGATATGATATTCCATATTTCAGAAGGAAGATTGGAGTAGTCTTCCAGGATTTCAAATTATTAAAGAATAAAACAGCATACCAGAACGTGGCTTTTGCCCTCAGGATGACAAACACGAAGCCAAGACAGATAAGGAAGATGGTTCCGCAGCTTTTGTCTGTAGTCGGTCTTCTTGGAAAATCCAATGAATATCCAACGGAAATGTCCGGCGGAGAGCAGCAGAGGGTTGCCCTTGCAAGGGCAATTGCGCACAATCCGGATTTGCTTATTGCAGACGAGCCCACGGGAAACCTGGACCCGGACACAAGCCTTGAAATCATGAACCTTATTTATAAGATAAACCAGATGGGGACCACGGTCCTTGTTGCCACACATGATAAAACCATAGTTGATGCCTTCAGACGACGCGTAATAGTTCTGCATGAGGGAAGAATTGTCAGGGATGTCCCGGAAGGGCGCTACGGGGTATGAAATGCATATTATAGGTGAAGTAATAACCAATTTATTCAAGAACAGGGTGCTTACCCTGACCAGCATATTCTCCATTGTGGTGATGTTGATCCTTGTGGGTGTGTTCGGCGTTTTCCTTCTGACTCTTTCATATAATTCGGAGTATATGGATGATATGCTTGAGATACGGATTTTCATTGACCCTGAAGCTGATGACTACAGGGTGTCTGCAGTCGAGGAAGCATTGCTGGATGACGGAAGAATCGAGTATATAGCTTATATATCCAAGGAACAGGCATTTGAGAATGTCAAGGAACTTTATCCCGAGGAAATACTTGAAGGTCTGGGTTCTGATTTCCTGCCTGCTTCATTTACCGTTAGGCTGAGGGAAGATACCGATGCGGGAAACTTCGTGGCTTTTGCAGAAAATCTCAATGACGTGTACAGGGTGGATTACCACAGCAGGTCATTTGATTTCGCATCCAACCTTTCAAACTGGGTCAATATAGTTGCAGGTTCCCTTTCCATACTTCTTGGATTGCTTTCACTGTTTCTTGTATCCAATACGATTAAACTCACCATGGCGGGAAGGTCAGATGAAGTTATAATAATGAAGTTCATCGGAGCGACTGAAAGCAGGATAAAGATGCCCTTCATCATGGAGGGAATCACCATTGGATTCATCGGAGCCTTGATTGCTTCGCTTATCATGAGTTATGGTTACAACAGGTTCTTCAACTGGTTCGGAACGGAAGGGTCCGGTGAAATTTTCCTTTCGGGGCTCAGATTGGTTCCGGTGAAGGAATCCGTGCTTATGATTTACCTTGTTTTCTTTGGTATAAGCATAGTCCTTGGCATTCTGGCAAGCCAGATGGCCATACGCAGACACCTGAAGGTGTAGGAGATTTGAAATGAAGAAGATACTATTGTTATTACTGGCCTTTACAATCGTTTTTTCAGCATCGGCGGCAGCCGAGAATATCTATGACCTTCAACAGGACAAGGATTTTGTTGACCGCGAACTTGAGCAGATCATAGTGGAAAGAATGGAGCAGCAGAAGACAAAGGAATACTATGACTTCGTACAGAAGAAGATGGATAATGCAGTATTTGAACAGGAGGAAAAACTCCTTGAACTGCAGGGTACAGTTGAGGAACTTGGGAAAGTCATTGAAGAACTGACCCAGACAATTGCAGAGACTGAACTTGAATACAATGAAAAACTCAGGCTTCTGAGGCAGAGGATAGTGGACGGCTATATAGATTCAAGTACAAATATGCTCACCCTTCTTGCCGATTCCGAAAGCATGGCGGAGTTTTATGAGAAAATTGAAATAAGGAAATATATTACAAGATATGACCAGCAGCTCATCGAAGACCTTGAAGATCTCAGCATTGACCTGTATGACAAAAGGCAGATGTCCGATGACCTGAAGCTGAATTATGAAGTTGCCATACGGATGTCACAGGATGCCATTGAAAACATGGGAATCATCAGGGAGAATGCTGAGAAAACTTCAAACATGAGTGCAGAGACCATAGCATATCTTTCACAGAGGGAGGACGACCTCCTTGAGGAGTCAGACAGGCTGCTTGAAGAAATAAGGGAAATGCAGCAGAAGATGCAGTATGTGGGCGGTGAGTTCATATGGCCGGTGCCTGCAAACAGGGACAAGCTTGACCCGGGTGATCATTTCGGAATGAGATTCCACCCCATCTTCCATGAGTGGAGGATGCATACCGGCATAGACATAGGGGCTCCTACCGGTGCCAATATTCTGGCATCCAACTCAGGTACTGTACTTATAACAGCCTTTACAACGGGTTACGGCAACAAGATTGTAATAGACCATGGCGGAGGATATGTCACCCTCTATGCCCATTGTTCAAAGATACTTGTCAAGGAAGGACAGGCTGTCAAGCAGGGGGATGTAATTGGTCTTGTGGGAAGCACAGGCTGGTCAACGGGACCGCACCTCCATTTTGAGATAATGTTTGAAGGCGAACGCATAAATCCCCTTGAAAAGGTCAATCAAAACAACTGACCCTGATTTGAATCACGTCCATCGTGGTAATATATAAATAAAAAAAGCAGGAGTTCGGATTTGAAAACGAAATATGCAGTTCTGGCAATATTGGCCGCAGTTGTACTGACGGCCTCTGTTTCAATAGTGGGAACACTTACCATTTCAACAATCCTTGGAAACAGGGATGATGTATATTACATCACATTTGACAAAGACGAGGTTGACAAGGCAAGTGTACAGAAATTCGAGGAGGTCCGTGACCTTCTCCATGAAAAGTACATTGAGGAATTCACTGATGATGTTCTTCTTGAGGGAATGACCGCCGGCATGGCGGCGGCCCTTGGAGACCCTTATACAATGTATGTTGACAAGGATACCATGGATTCCATGAACATTGACTCAGAAGGTCAGTATTCGGGGATAGGGGTAACCATATCAACTGCGAACACGGGGGTCGGAATAATGGTCCTTGATGTCAATGAACTCGGCCCGGCATATGAAGCCGGCATGCTTCCCGGGGACAGGATAATAAGGGTCAACGACATCGATGTCATGTTCGAGGAGGACCTGAGCTATGTAGCCAATGTGGTCAGGGGCGAGGTCGGAACTGATGTTGAAATAGAAGTGATAAGGGAAGATACTCCGAGAAACCCTGTATTTACCATAACAAGAAGAGTGGTCAACAGCATTGATGTCGAAGGTGAGCTGCTCGAAGGCAATACAGGATATATCAAGATCAAATCATTTACACAGGATTCACCGGATGAATTCATTGAAGTCTACAATAATCTGGCAAACCAGGGAATGGACAGCCTCATAATCGACCTGAGGGACAATCCCGGTGGAAGCCTTTATGCAGTGGTATATATTGCCGATCTCATTATGTATGATGGAATAATCACCTATACCATAGACAAGGCGGGTGCCAGGGAGGATTATGAAGCTGGTGGAAGCGGTGTAAATCTTCCCATTGCGGTACTGGTCAATGAATACAGTGCCAGTGCAAGTGAGATGCTTTCAGGAGCACTGAGGGACAATGGACTTGCCAAGATAATTGGAACAACTACCTTCGGCAAAGGGTTGGTGCAGGGTGTTTATGACCTTGATGACGGCTCAGGACTAAGGGTTACAATCGCAAAATATTATACACCCGCAGGTATATCCATCCAGGATGTTGGCGTTGTTCCCGACTATGAACTTGAGCCCATGGAGGAATACCTCAACAAACCGGTAAGTTCAATACCATTCGAGGATGACATACAGCTTCACAAGGCCCTTGAAGTTCTTGGAGCAAGATGACATGTACAATGAAACCGCAGAAATCTATGACAAGCTGACATCAGGTATAGATTATGCAGCCTATGCCGGATATTTCATGGACTTGTTCGGTCTTTACGGCAATGGACAAATCCATTCGGTACTTGAGACAGGTTGCGGATCAGGGAATCTGACAAGGATTCTTGCAGCCGCCGGATATGATATGACGGGAGCTGACGCTTCCACCGCGATGCTGTCCGAGGCATATACCAAGGAGAGTCCCGGCATCCTATGGATAAATCAGGATGTTCTTGACCTTGATTTGTTTGGAACCTATGATGCTGTCATGAGTTTCCTTGACCTGCCGAATCATCTGACTGATAAGGGTTCTCTGGCAAAGTATTTCGGTCTTGTCTGCAATTATCTGAATCCCGGAGGCTTGTTTGTGTTTGACATCAATTCGGAGTATAAGTTCAGCCATGTGCTCTCCGACAATGTCTTCTACTATGATGATGATGACTATTCGTGCATATGGCAGAACCATTATGACGAAAAAAGCCGGATCTGTTCGATGGACATAACCTTGTTCAAAAGGGAGGGCAGTCTTTTCAGAAGAAGTGATGCAAGGAACTTTGAAAGGGCCTACTCCATGGATGAAATCAAGGCTGCAGTTGAAAAGGCGGGTATGTCAGTCATTGATGCACTTGGAGACATGAGCAGGGAAGCTCCCGGTGAAAGGGAAGAAAGAATATTCTTTGTTTGCAGGAAGGAACAGGATGAGTGACAGGATTATAAGGGCATCAGCCTATGAAGATACAGTCAGGGCATTTGCAGTTGACATAAGGAATACACTGGACGATGCGATAGGTTTCCATGATTTGAATCCTCTTTCGGCGACTGCGCTTGGGAGAGCACTTGCAGGTGCTGCGATGATAAGCGAAATGGGAAAGTCCGATGAAGCGGTGATAACAATCAAGATAAAGGGAAAGGGTCCGATGGGCGGACTGGTTGCAGTGGCTTCAAGGAATGGTACGCTGAAAGGTTATGTGGTCAACAACAACTATGAAGATTATGGTGATGACGCGCAGCTTGGTGTAGGACCACTTATAGGAGAAGGAACCCTTACTATTGTAAGGGACCTTGGACTCAAGGAGCCTTATTCAGGTACCATACCCCTTCAAAGCGGAGAAATAGGGGATGACCTGGCATATTATTTTACATACTCTGAGCAAGTACCTTCCCTTGTGGCGCTGGGTGTCAAACTGAACCCTGATGCAACCACAAGGATTGCTGCGGGCCTGATCGTTCAGCTGATGCCGGGAGCCCGTGATGAGGTCATATCCGAAATCGAGGGCAGGTTGTTTGAGGCAGGCTCTGCTTCAGCCATATTCGAGAAAACCGGAAGCCCGGAGGGTATGCTTGAATATTTACTCGGTAACGGAGGTCTTTCCATCACATCATCCAGGGAGACAGAATACAAATGCGGTTGTTCCAGGGAAGGGATGATAAGAGGTGTGCTGAGCCTTGGCAGGGATGAATTGAATGAAATAATAAATGAGCAGGAAGTCGTTGAGGCCGTATGTCATTTCTGTGAAACCAAATATAGGTTCCGGAGTTCCGAGATAAAAAAGCTTATTACGAATTGAATTTAGAATAAATTTCTGTTGACTTTTAAATATTATTTTTATATACTTTTTTTTGCCGTTTTCAGGCGACGGGGGCGCATAGCTCAGCTGGGAGAGCACCTGCCTTACAAGCAGGGGGTCATAGGTTCGAGCCCTATTGCGCCCACCAAAACAAGTGGCCCGGTAGTTCAGTTGGTTAGAATGCCAGCCTGTCACGCTGGAGGTCGAGGGTTCGAGCCCCTTCCGGGTCGCCAATATGCCCAGATAGCTCAGATGGTAGAGCAGCGGACTGAAAATCCGCGTGTCGGTGGTTCGATTCCGCCTCTGGGCACCAGCGGAATTAACTCAGTGGTAGAGTGTCACCTTGCCAAGGTGAAAGTCGCGAGTTCGAATCTCGTATTCCGCTCCATCACGCGGGGGCGGTATGAAAATACCGCCTTCGCAAAATAAGGCGCCATAGCCAAGTGGTAAGGCAGAGGTCTGCAAAACCTTTATTCCCCGGTTCAAATCCGGGTGGCGCCTCCAAAGACAGACGGACTCTTGACATAAAGGGTCCGTCTGTTTCTATATGATGCAACTGGTGCCCGTATGTGATATCATTGTTCCATACAAAAGATGAACCGGAGATTTTCGATGACGGGAAGGATTTTCAGAACAATATTATTGGTGCTTGTTTGCATACTGGTTGCAGTCTTTCTTGCAATCTTTCTTTTTGGTTACCTGAAAGGATATTCAATAAGATATATATATAAAAAACTTGTGCCGGGTTCAGTCGAGGGTATATACAAGGCCGTTGATATCATTGAGCATGACGGGCACGAAAGCTTTATGACTGCTTCTGACGGCAGTTATGTCTACATACTTGAAGGCAGCGACATGGTTTCATATGATACCAAAAGCAAGGATGTCAAATATATTTCACTTGATTACAAAAACCCTGTCCTTACGGAGGATTACGGACTTGTAATGGTATATGACAAGGCAACGGGTGCATTTTCCATTCTGGAAGAGGGGAAAACCATATATGAGGGGAGCATCGGAACCCGATGTCTCGGCGCAAACATACTTTCAGAGAATTTCATTGGGTTTACCCTGCCCGGAGGGGATGGCTTTCTTGGCAGTTATATGATCATTGACAGCAGCTCTGATAGTCAGGGGGAATACTCGTATTCTGACAGATATCCCGTTTCGGCATGTATATCTGCTGATGGAAAGCAGCTTTCAATCGCCGGTATAGAAGAAAAGAATGCAGGAATGACAGGCATTGATATTTACAGGATGGGGCAGGAAAGCCCGGTAAGCGGCCGGAGCTTTGATTACCTTTCTCCAATGCTTGTATCATTCGGCGGGGATTCATTTGCATCATGCGGATCCGGGAACATAGATATTCTTTCCTTTGGAGGGGATTTCTCTGCTCACCTGCGGATTGACAATGTTATTCTTGCGCGGGGTGGACCGGACGGACTCTTCGTGGTTTCGGGAAGTGCAGGTATGGATACCCTTGTCATGATAAATGAAGATGGAACCAAAGGGTGGGAGAGAAACATTCCTGCAGGAACCCAGGGAATTGCAATTACCTCTGACCATGTTTTCTGCTGGAACAAGACAGAAATAAGCATTCTGGGACAGGATGGGAAGGTATATCAGCTTCAGGGAGAACCCGGAACGGTCCGGGATGTCGTCACACTGGGGGAATACAGGATAGCTGTCCTGACCGATGCAAATATAATTTTATATGAATTTAACTGAAAAGATTTTTGTAAACTGGACTTTTATGATAACAGGGTTGTATAATAGACCCTAAACAAATTGAGGAGAACAACCATGGTTGCAGCTGATTATATAATAATTGGATTGATTGTTGTATTTGCTCTTTTGGGTTTGAAGAACGGACTTCTCAAATCCATATATAAAGTGGTTGCTTTGGTTGCTTCAATATATCTGTCAATCAAATTGGCAAGACCTGTTGCCGGATGGTTCAGGGGTACAGGATTATATCTGAAACTTAAGGAACTGGTTTCGGATATCATAGCAAAGCTTGGAATAGACTTCACACAGATAGCGGATACATCAGATGCAAACAGCATATACGATGTCATCAAAGGCACACCTTTTCCTGACAATGTAAAAACATCGATATCGGAAGCACTCGCGAAGAGTTCCCAGAACGCAGCGGGACTGCTGGATGAATTCGTGGACAAAATTGCATTTTTCCTTCTTGTCATCCTTTGTGCAATCATATTGTTCATAATACTCAGGATTCTTTTCTGGCTGGCCGGATATCTGATCAAGGGCATAACATCCCTTCCGATAATAAAGCAGGTGGACAGGGTTGCCGGGTTCATACTCGGGGCAGCCATGGGAGTAGTCATTGTTTACCTTATATCACTGCTTCTCATATATACATCACCATATGAAAAGCTTGCACCGATTTATGAAAACATCAACAGGGGATTGATTGCCCCGTATTTTTATAACAACAATTTTTTGGCTGATTTCTTCGGCTTTATAAAGGAAGGCTGGTTATGAGAAGCGATATAGTTACAAAAGGTATTGAAAGAGCGCCCCACCGTTCCTTGTTCAAGGCGATGGGATACACTGATGAAGAACTCTCAAGACCCTTGATTGGAATTGCAAACTCAAAAAGTGAGATAGTTCCGGGTCACATACATCTGGACCGCATATCAGAAGCCGTCAAGGCCGGTATAAGAATGGCCGGCGGAACTCCCATAGAATTCGGAGCCATCGGTATATGTGACGGCATAGCCATGGGGCATGAGGGAATGAAATATTCCCTGGCATCAAGGGAGCTCATTGCAGATTCCTGTGAAGCCATGGGAAAGGCACATCCATTTGACGGTATGGTATTCATACCGAACTGTGACAAGATAGTTCCCGGAATGCTGATGGCAATGGTGCGTGTAAATGTTCCTTCGGTGGTGATCAGCGGCGGTGCAATGCTCTCCTTGAATGTTGATGGCAGACAGCTTGACCTGAACAGTGTCTTTGAAGGAGTAGGTGCAGTCAAAAGCGGGAAAATGTCAGAAGCTGAACTTATGTCAATAGAAAACAATGCATGTCCTGGATGCGGGTCATGCTCCGGGATGTTTACTGCAAACTCAATGAACTGCCTGAGTGAAGTGCTTGGTCTTGCACTGCCCGGCAATGGGACAATCCCTGCTGTATTTGCAGAAAGAATAAGACTTGCCAAGGAAGCAGGAATGGCGGTCATGAACCTTGTTGAAAGGAACATACGTCC
>DAINQB010000016.1:43380-46069 GCA_036743175.1 Bacillota bacterium
GAACTGTCCCGGGGTAATCTCATAAATACTACCCTTATGACCGTAACCGGCAGAACCATTGGCGAGAATATAAAGAACTGTCTGATAAAAAATCATGAAGTAATAAGACCTTTGGACAATCCTCATTCAAAGACCGGCGGAATTGCAATCCTCAAGGGTAATCTTGCTCCGGACGGCGGTGTTGTCAAAAAATCAGCGGTTGATCCCGATATAATGGTTCACCAGGGTCCTGCAAGGGTATTCAACAGTGAAGATGAAGCCATAGCGGAGATTTATGCCGGAGGAATCAAAAAAGGCGATGTTGTGGTTATAAGATATGAGGGTCCAAAAGGTGGTCCGGGAATGCGGGAGATGCTTGGTCCCACGTCGGCAATTGCCGGAATGGGTCTTGACAAGTATGTGGCATTGCTGACCGACGGTAGATTTTCAGGTGCAACAAGAGGGGCATCAATCGGGCATATATCACCTGAAGCGATGGACGGAGGTCCCATAGGACTCCTGGAGGAAGGGGACATCATATCAATAGATATACCGGCCGGAACAATCAACATGCTGGTTGACGAAGAAGTTCTGGAGGAAAGAAGAAAGAAGTTCGTACCAAAGGAACCCAGGATAAAAACAGGGTATCTGGGCAGATATGCCAGGATGGTATCATCAGCCAATACAGGTGCGGTGCTTGAATAGTCGGAGGTAGTAATGAAGTATACGGGAGCACAGATTTTTGTAGAGTGTCTGAAGGAACAGGGAGTTGATACCATATTCGGATTTCCCGGAGGAAAGGTATTGTTCCTTTATGACGAATTGGCAAAGAATTCCGATTCAATCAAGCACGTGCTGACATCCCATGAACAGGGGGCGTCACATGCTGCTGACGGATATGCAAGGTCAACGGGTAAGGTAGGTGTCTGCATTGCCACAAGTGGCCCGGGAGCCACAAATCTGGTAACGGGTATTGCAACAGCTTATATGGATTCAGTTCCTATGGTTGCATTCACCGGACAGGTCGGTAAGAAAGACCTGGGGAAAGACTCATTCCAGGAAGTGGACATCACGGGAATTACAATACCGATTACAAAACATAATTATATTGTAAAGGATGTAAGGGTTCTTGCGGATACCATAAGGGAAGCCTTTGCAATAGCCAGGGAAGGCCGTCCCGGACCGGTACTGATAGATATTTGCGTCAATGTAAGCCGTGAGGAATGTGATTATGAAAAAGTTGATGTCAACAATGAAGTAATATTGAAAAAGCATGCCGGGATACGCCATGACAGGGTTCCCGATGAAAAAATAGCCGAAGCGGCAAAGGCCATAAATGAAGCCAAAAGGCCATTCATCCTTTCCGGAGGAGGAGTAATAATTTCCGGAACCAGCGAAAAGCTGACAAGACTGGCACGTAAAGGACTTATACCTGTTGCGACCACACTTATGGGTCTCGGTGGATTCCCCTCAAAGGACAGGCTTTGTACCGGTCTCATAGGAATGCACGGAAGCAAGACGTCGAACCTTACGGCAACCCATTGTGACCTTCTTATAGCGGTTGGAGCAAGATTCAGCGACAGGGTGACTTCAAGTGTCAGCAGTTTTGCACCGGGAGCAAAGGTCATGCACATTGACATAGACCCGGCGGAACTTGGCAAGAACGTTCCTGTAGACTATCCATTATGTGGTTTCATGGATGATATCCTTGAAAGGCTGACGGATCTTATTGATGAGAAGAAGGAAAGTGACTGGGTCGACAGGATCAATGCATGGAGAGCAAAGTTCCCATTGTCATACCTCGATGATGGAAAAACCATCAAGCCTCAGACTGTTGTAAGGAAACTTGACAAATATACGGATGGAGAAGCCATAATCGTAACCGAAGTAGGACAGAACCAGCTTTGGGCGGCACAATGGTACAAATTCTCTGAGCCAAGGACATATGTGTCATCCGGTGGACTTGGTACCATGGGATATGGATTAGGTGCGGCAATAGGAGCACAGATTGCAAACCCTGGTAAGAAAGTCATAAATGTTGCAGGTGACGGAAGCTTCCGGATGAACTGCCAGGAACTGGCAACGGCTGTAAGATACAAACTGCCGGTTATAGTTGCCATACTTAATAATGGAGTTCTTGGAATGGTTAGACAGTGGCAGACCATGTTCCTTGAAAAAAGATATGCAGAGACGACCATAGAGGACAGCCTTGATTATGCGGCTCTTGCTGAGGCCTTTGGAGCTGTTGGAATCCGTGTTGATGATCCTGCAGAAGTGGATGCAGCCATAGAACGGGCGTTGTCTGAAACCGAAAGACCTGTTGTCCTGGATTTCAGGATAGACAAGGATGACAAGGTGTTTCCGATAGTTCCTCCCGGAGCTTCCATCGAGGATGTAATCACAGAGGACTGAACACCCGGAGACGTTGTGGAAAACAAGCGGGATTGGAGCTTGAAAATAGCCCCAAACCCGCTTTTTATAAGGGTCTTTTGCATGTTTGGACAGGTAGCGTCGCATAAAATAAAAATTTCTTAAAATTCTTTTTAAAATCCTGTTGACACTACAAAAGCATAGTGTTAATATGTGTAAGCCGCTGAAAAATGCGGCCGCTGAAATGGTCAAAAATCCTTGACATTTTAATAAGAAAAGTGGTATTATGATTAAGCGCCTTTAGCGATAAAGGCAATGAACCTTGAAAATTGAACAGTGC
>DAINQB010000017.1:0-10863 GCA_036743175.1 Bacillota bacterium
CATCGACAATGAGTCTTTGATTGCTGTCAGATATGATCCATACAAGAAATGAACAATTTGTAAAAAAAGTTTAAAGCTTTTGTGAATATCGCTCTTTGGGCAGCACGCAGTGGTAAAATGATATTGCACGGAATAGGTGTTTTATTTAAAATAAATAGTCGAGGAGACAGGTGATATACATGAAAAAAAGAATTCCAATGCTGGTTATGTCCATGGTTATGGTGATGTCCCTTGCGGCCTGCAACAACGGCAGTGAGGATGTATCCCAGGAACCGGTGAGGACACCGATACCTGTTATAGACGACGGGCTGCCGGAACTTGATGCAGAAATACTGATAAGGTCCGTCAATCCCAACATCAACCTTGTCGATGATGAGTATCCGTATCTTGAAACATGGAGTGATGTCATGTATGAAAGATTCGGAATTGATGTAAAGATCAGCTTCTTCCCATTGTATAAAGTGCGTCAGGATTCACCTGAACAGCTTTATATTTATGACCATATCAGGGTAAACCCCCAGGAAGGGCTATTGCTCCATGACCTCAGTGACGTTGACATATCATATAACATTATGAAGAATCTGATTGAAGACAGGGCTATTCTTCCGGTGACTGAATACATGGAGGCAAGTCCATATTATGAGGTCTTCGACAAGGAGCTTTTGAACCTCCTGACGGATGAGAACGGAGATATCTGGGGTATTCCCATTGATTCCGCACATTCAATTTACGATGCAAGGGCATACAGGAAAAGCTGGCTTGATAAACTGAGTCTCAATGTACCCAATACAACAGAGGAGTTCTACGAGGTCATGAAGGCTTTTACGTATGATGATCCGGACGGAAACGGGGCTGACGATACATTCGGACACTACGGTCCCTATGATTTCAAGTATTCTCTCAATGATGTCCTTAAGGCATACGGACTTTACAATGGATCCACATCATTCATGGCATATAATCCAAATACGGGGACAATCGAAGATTCCCTGCTTTCACCTGATGCAGCAAACGCACTTAACTTCATCAACAAAATGGTGGATGAAAGTCTTATAAGGAAGAGCGGGCTGAGTCCGGGTGTCTATGATTCAATAATTCCTGACAACTGCGGAAGCATACTCTGGTCATACAGTGTTAATGATGATGTGGTCTATGCTCCGGCTCCATTGATTGGTACGAGTACAGCCAACCTTGTAAATGTTACTACCTACGGGCGGGTTTATTTCATGCTTTCAGGTACAGAGAATCCGGAAAGTATGTTCAGCTCATTTGTAAAATTGTTCATGGGTGAGGAAGAAGCATATCTTATGCTCAAATACGGGATTCCGGGCAGACACTTTGAAGTGAATGACACGAATAAAACCATTCTGATTTATGACAGAGCTCTTACAAACGATAATATAAACAAGATAGTAATTGGAAACGAGATGTCAGTTGAAGGAGATCTGCTCCTTGACCTTGCGGGAAGCCCGGAAAACTTTGCTGTAAATGATTACAGGGTTTTCTATAATGAGATTCCGGAAAATCCCGATTCATATTATGACCAGGCCAAGAAAGCCGCCATAGACACATATCTTGACAGCATAAGCCCGTATATTTACAAGATTCCTACAAAGGCTGCACTTGTTGCCAGTGAATTCGTGGACAACTGGGCAATAAAGGTCGGAAGTGAAAACTATGTGTATTACAGGGATGTTGAACAGGCAACCATGGGGCTTAGGATCATAAGCATTGAGGATGCATTGCTCGCTTACAGGGACAACATGAAACGACTTGGTATACAGGAGCTGCTGGATGAGGCAAACCTGCAGCTTGGTAAGACTACTGTGAACGGGTATTGATGAGAATGTATCAAAGGACCTGCCTCGGCAGGTCCTTTTGTTATATACTTGTTTTATGGAATCCTTTCTTGAATATATAAAGAAATATAAAACGGATAGGGTCGGGATATCGATTCACACAGATAAGTATATCAAGTTCCTTGAGTCAGGAACCAGGCTTTATGACTGGGAGCGTATTCTGTCCAAATCGGATGGACCGATATATGACTACCAGGACATATATGAAGGATTTTCCCGGATTGGTCTTGCAAGATTCCTGAATGCTTCAGCAGCATTGAAATGCAATGGAGTCAAGACAATTCCTTTGGATAATTGGATGTATCTTATGGAGTGCCTGCTTGAGGATATCAGTCTTCCCCATGAAAAGAGCGGTGTTGAATTCCTTATACTGGAAATTTCCCTGGCATTGCTGACAATGGAAAATCATCCTGATTATCCGGGACACGGACGGTTCTTGAAGTTTCTTGCAGAGCTTGATCCATATGAGAAATATGACAGTACATTGAAGAAGAAAGCTCCTCATGAATTGCATAATTTTTGCATGTATGGTATTTGTGCGGAATATTTGAGAAGTTTGATAGTCGGATGCAATCCTGATGATTTCATTGAAAGGCATTGGGAGATCCAAAGGGTAAAGTTCAATGGAAATGGCATGTACATGGATCCCGGAAACCCTATGGTATATGACATTACATCAAGATACAGGCTGGCGCTCATGATTTCCCATGGTTACAAGGGTTCATGCTTTGATGATATGATGGAAGTACTTCAAAAGGGCTCCATGGGACTTTTGTTCATGATCTCATCGGATTATAAGTTCCCATATGGCGGAAGGAGCAACCAGTATCAGTTCAATGAAGCTCTCCTGGCATCATTGTGTGAATTTTATTGTAATTATTATAAGGACATTTCGCAGGAAATCAGCGGTATGTTCAGAGTCTGTGCAGGAAACTGCATAGCAAACCTTGATGATTGGATGAAACTGGAAGAGCCAAGACATATCAAGAACTTATTTCCTGTGGACAGCAATTATGGCACAGATGGTTATGGAAACTATGACAGATATATGATAACCGCCGCCAGCTTCATTACCGGTGCAATTTCAATGGGGAAAGAGGAAATCACCGGATATGTCCCGCCCAACGAGCATGGCGGATTTGTATATATCACCGGACCGGATTTTCACAAGGTTTTCGCTTCCTGTTCGGGATACTCCGTGGAAATCGATACCGCTGCAGACCCTGGCTATGATGCCTCGGGACTCGGAAGGATATGCCATCGATTGGCTCCATATGGATTGGCACATGCCACCCCCTTCGCATCATCTCCTGCATACAGACTTGGAGGAATGTCAAACACAGCAGGCAGGAGTACAGGGGTTTTCTGGTACGAATATGGGAAAATGATACATTTGGCTGAAGCCGGTGGTGATGTTTCAGTGGAAATAATTTCCGAGGATATAGATTTGGTTTCCTTCTCCTTGGATTATAGGATTGAAGGCAGAGGCATCATCAAAGAGAAATATTCAATTGGTTCGGACGGGGTTTCTGTCAAATATTCCTGTGATTTTGCAGAACTGGGTCTTTGTGTACCGATTTTGGAGACCCTCGGAGAGGAAGAAGCGGTACTTACGCTGAAGGCAGGAGGAGCAGAGGTTCATTACAGGGGCTGGGTTTATAGAATCAGCTTTACGCCTGCAACAGTTTGCGGTCATATGGGGAAAATGCTGTATAATAGAAATGGTGTATACAGGGAAATGGTTGTTCCATGCAATTCCCATAATATATCGGCAAATTTCAGGATTCGGAGAGAAAATTCATGAACAAATTATTGAACAGAAATGAAATCGAGGAAAAATACAAATGGAAGCTTGAAGATATATACGCAAGCGATGAAGCCTATGAAGCAGACTTTGCAAAGGTATCCAAAATGGCTAAGGATCTTGGTGCAATGTCAGAGACAATCAGCGAAGCCGGAGGCCTGCTCGGGTGCCTTGAACTTTATGAAGAAACCGGGTGTCTTCTGGATAACTTGTTTTCGTATTCAAGGATGAGAATGGATGAAGACAATGCTTTGTCAAAATATCAGGTTCTTTTCAGCAGGGCAAGTGAACTTGCTGTCATGGTGGAGTCTGCTGCTTCATATATTGAACCGCTGATCCTTGCTTTGCCGGAGGATGTGGTCAGGGATGAAAAACTTTCAAAATATGATAAATTCATCAGTGAAATTCTCAGGAAGAAGAGTCATACTCTTTCCGCCAGGGAAGAAAAGCTTCTTGCAATGAGTGCTGAGGCAACGGGTGCAGCCGGCAGGATATATTCGATGCTGACCAATGCCGACCTTAAGTTCCCTGAAATCAAGGACGAAAAAGGAGAAATGGTAGAACTTACTAAGGGCAGGTACATCACATTCCTTGAAAGCAAGGACAGACGTGTTCGCGAGGATGCCTTCAATGCTTTGTACGATACCTATGCGTCCTATGGAAACACTATGGCGGCTTCATATGCGGCAAACATTAAGACAGGAAGGTTCTACTCCGAGGCAAGGGGATATTCCTCAAGCCTGGAAGCCGCCCTTGATGATGACAACATAACAACCAAGGTTTATGACAATCTGGTTGATACAATCAATTCGAACCTGCCGCTGCTTCACAAGTATGTAAATGTCAGAGCCAGGGCTCTTGGACTTGAAAAAGTGAATATGTATGACCTATATGTGCCTTTGGTGGACCAGGCTGACGAAAAATTTACTTTCGAAGAAGCCTGTGATACCGTTGCCGGAAGTCTTGGTGTGCTTGGTGAGGAGTATGTTTCCATTTTGAAAAGAGGTTTTGAGTCCGGGTGGATTGATGTATATGAGAATAAAGGGAAGACCGGTGGTGCATATTCATGGGGGACATATATGACGCATCCCTTTGTGCTGTTGAATTACCAGGGCACCCTTGACAATGTGTTTACACTTGCACACGAAATGGGACATTCACTGCACACACACTATTCATGTACAACCCAGCCATATATCTACTCGGGTTACAAGATTTTCGTTGCAGAGGTTGCATCAACAGTCAATGAGATCCTTATGCTGAAGGACATGCTTCGTAAATCGAACAATGATAAAAAACGTGCATACCTCATAAACCACTTCCTTGAGTCGTTCAGGGGGACAGTTTTCAGACAGACCATGTTCGCTGAATTTGAAAAAGTATGCCATGCAAGCTTCGGCGGGGGAAAACCTCTTTCAGGTGATGATTTCTGCAATATATATTATGACCTCAATAAAAAATACTTCGGAGACGGCTGTGTTGTTGATGATAAAATAAGACATGAATGGAGCAGGATTCCCCATTTTTACAGGAGCTTCTATGTATATAAGTATGCAACGGGATTTTCATCTGCGGTTGCGATTGCGCAGATGATAGAAGATGAGGGCAGACCTGCGGTTGACAGATATATCGGTTTCCTGAAGGCGGGCGGAAGTGAATATCCCCTTGATATCCTGAAGAAGACCGGGGTTGACCTTTCAACTCCTGCACCTATTGAAGCCGGCATGAAAATGTTCGGCAGGTTGCTTGATGAATTTGACGGACTGCTGTGACATTTGGAGCGATGACTGTCCGCATGCAGTATGATTTGATATAATTGACGTGCAGAAAGGAAGTGTGTCCATGAAAAAAATGATTGTGCCTGCGATTTTTGCATTGTTATATATTGTTTTCATTGTTCTCTATGCGTTGCTTATTCTTGTTTCCGCAACGCCGTTGCTCTGGAAGATTGTCATCGGCGGACTTATTCTTGCAACAGCTCCGGTGATGATATTTGTTTTCATACAAAGATACAAGGAACTAAAGGAGGAAGAAAAGGATGATCTTAGTAAATACTGATTTTATTACCGGCAAGGAAATCGAAACCATGAGGCTTGTAAGAGGTTCAACAATCAGATCCAAGCATCTTGGAAAGGATCTTATGGCGGGACTCAAGACAATCGTCGGAGGCGAACTTACATCATACACAGAAATGCTTGATGAAGCCCGTGCTATTGCCACAAAGAGGATGGTGGATGATGCGGAATCAATCGGTGCGGATGGAGTAATAAACATCAGGTACGCAACCAGCAATGTCGCCCAGGGAGCTGCTGAAGTTCTTGTTTATGGTACCGCAGTGAAGTTCAAATGACGGATGAGTGAATCATGACTCCGATTGGGTCGATGAATCATATGTAATCAGCAAAATGCCCAGAAGGTGTTTTGCTGATTTTTATTGGAAAATGTGCAATGAAAATTGGTATAATACTTAGTAGTACATAGGTGCATGATGCTTTAGAATGATTGTGATGTACTTATATTTTGGAGGACTTTGATGAAAAAATATGATATTGGTCTGATAGGACTTGCGGTCATGGGGGAAAATCTGGTGCTGAACATGGAAAGCAAGGGTTTTTCCGTAGCCGTTTATAACAGGACAGTTGAAAAGGTAGAAAGTTTTTTGGAAGGACGGGCCAAAGGCAAAAACATCGCCGGAGCATTTACCCTGGGTGAACTTGTTGACAAGCTGAAAAAACCGAGGAAGGTAATGATGATGGTGAAGGCAGGCAGTGCAGTGGATACAATAATAGACCATCTGATTCCCTTGCTTGAAAAAGGCGACATAATAATAGATGGAGGCAATTCCAATTTCAACGACACCATAAGAAGAACTGCCAGGGTTGAAGAAAGCGGACTTCTGTATATAGGTACAGGGGTGTCCGGCGGCGAAGAGGGAGCATTGAAGGGTCCCAGTATCATGCCGGGTGGTTCAAATGCTGCATGGCCTTATGTCAGGGATATATTCCAGGCTGTATCTGCAAAGGTGGAGGATGGTTCCCCATGCTGTGAATGGGTGGGTGAAAATGGTGCCGGTCACTATGTAAAAATGGTCCACAACGGAATAGAATACGGAGACATGCAGCTCATATGTGAAACATATCAGATGATGAAGGACTTGCTGGGGATGGATGCAGATGGAATGCATGATGTCTTTGCAGCCTGGAACAAAGGAGAGCTTGATTCATATCTCATCGAAATAACCCGTGACATTCTTGCTTATAAGGATGAGGACGGAGAACCTCTTGTTGAAAAAATACTTGATACTGCAGGACAGAAGGGTACGGGCAAATGGACCGGGATATCTGCACTTGAAGAAGGTGTTCCCCTTACATTGATTGCTGAAGCTGTGTTTGCAAGATGCCTGAGCGCTATGAAGGATGAAAGGGTCATTGCATCAAAGGTACTTGAAGGGCCTGTGGCATCATTCACAGGTGATAAAGAGAAGTTCATTGAAGACCTGCATAATGCGCTTTATCTTGCAAAGATTGTATCCTATGCACAGGGTTATACCCTGATGAGAGCAGCGGCAGCGAGCCATGGGTGGAATTTAAACTATGGTGGAATTGCCCTCATGTGGAGAGGCGGTTGCATTATAAGGTCTGCATTCCTTGGAAAAATAAAGAATGCCTTTGACTCAAATCCTGAGCTTGCAAACCTTCTTCTTGACCCGTTTTTCAAGGACAAGGCAGACAAATGCCAGATGAGCCTCAGAAGGATTGTTGCAGCAGCGGCCATGAACGGAATCAGTATACCTTCCTTGTCAGCGGCATTGTCATATTATGACGGATACAGGACAGAAAGGCTTCCGGCCAACCTGCTGCAGGCGCAGAGGGATTATTTCGGAGCTCATACATATGAAAGGCTTGATGATGAGAGAGGCAATTTCCATCATACCAACTGGACAGGAAGAGGCGGAGAGACATCTGCTTCAACCTATGATGTATAGGAGGGGATTATGAAGACACCATTTGAAATAAATCTTGAAGGTAAGGTTTGCGTGGTAACCGGCGGCGGTGGAGTTCTGTGCAGTGCATTTGCAAAAGCGCTGGCTGCAAACGGAGCAAAGGTTGCCGTCCTTGACCTCAGGGTTGAAAATGCAAATAAGGTTGCCGAAGAAATAAATGCAGAAGGCGGAACAGCCATAGGCGTCGAGGCCAATGTCTTGAAAAAGGACAGCCTTGAAAAGGCAAGGCAGGAAATACTGGAAAAGTTCGGGACCTGTGATATTCTTTTGAACGGCGCCGGTGGCAATCATCCAAAAGGAACCACATCAAATGAAATACTGAAGCCTGAGGATCTGGAAAAGGAAGGGATAACAACGTTCTTTGACCTTGACCCCGATGGAATACAGTTTGTATTCAACCTCAACTTCATAGGCACGCTTCTGCCTACGCAGATATTCTCAAGGGACATGATAGGCAAGAAGGGTGCAGTGATAATAAATATATCAAGCATGAACGCCTTTACACCACTTACAAAGATACCGGCATACAGCGGAGCAAAGGCAGCGGTTTCCAATTTCACACAGTGGCTTGCGGTACATATGTCGGGAGTCGGAATCAGGGTCAACGCAATTGCACCCGGATTTTTCCTGACGGACCAGAACAGAGGCCTCCTTACAAATGAGGACGGAACTTATACTGCAAGGGCAAATAAGATACTCGGGCAGACTCCAATGGGCAGGTTCGGTGAACCGGGTGAACTGATAGGAACGCTGCTTTGGCTCGTGGATGAAGGTGCATCAGGGTTCGTAAACGGAACGGTAATCCCTGTTGACGGCGGATTCTCGGCTTATTCAGGTGTTTAGAATGGAAAATATCATTTTAAGGAACAGGGATGGAAGACCTGTTGATGTCAGGCAGGTGGAAGAAACCGTAGAGAAGGCCCTCAGTGGAAGGAAGCTTGGTAAGGTTCTACTTATACCCCCTGATTTTACAAGATTCCATTCCATGGCAGGCCTTATAACCGGACTGTTTTATAAGAAACTCAAAGATCAGTGTGAGGTTGATATCCTGCCGGCCCTTGGAACCCACGAACCGATGACAAGGGAAGAGTGTTTTGAGATGTTCGGAGATATTCCCTTTGACAGATTCATTGTCCATGACTGGCGCAATGATGTTGAAAAAATAGGGGAGGTTCCGGCATCATTCGTAAGTGAAGTATCCGAAGGGCTTGTTGCAGAGTCAATTCCAGTGGAGGTAAACAGGCTTTTGCTTGATGAGAGCTATGACCTGATTGTTTCCATTGGTCAGGTTGTTCCCCACGAAGTGGTTGGAATGGCAAATTACAGCAAGAACATTTTCGTTGGCTGCGGCGGAAGGCAGATGATCAACAGTTCCCATATGCTTGGGGCATTCTATGGCATGGAGCGTATAATGGGCAGGGATTTCAGTCCAGTGAGAAAAGTGTTCGATTATGCCGAGGAAAACTTCATCAAGCACATTCCGCTGATTTATTTCCTTACGGTTACTACGGCCGCAGGCAACGATGTTGATATTCACGGATTGTTTGTGGGAAGGGACCGCAGGGTTTTCGAAGAAGCAGTTGCGCTCAGCCAGCAGGTCAATTTGAATTATCTCGAGGAAGCACCAAAAAAGATGGTGGTTTTCCTGAATGAAAAGGAATTCAAGAGTACATGGCTTGGAAACAAATCAGTATACAGGACCAGAATGGCAATAGCTGATGGCGGTGAGCTTGTTGTACTTGCACCAGGGGTGCAAAGGTTCGGGGAAGATGATGGAATTGACAGGCTTATCCGCAGATATGGGTATGTCGGCAGGGAAAAGGTTCTTGAACTGGTTGAAGAAGGATCGGATCTCAAGGGGAACCTCTCTGCTGCGGCACATCTGATACATGGTTCTTCAGACGGCAGATTCACAATTACCTATGCAGTAAGCAAAATTTCACAGGAAGAAATCGAAGGTGTCAATTACAGATATGCATCATATGAAGATATGGCCGGAATATATAATCCTGATGTCATGAAGGATGGATGGAACACAGTCAACGGCGAAAGAATTTATTACATTTCAAATCCTGCCCTGGGATTATGGGCAGAGAGAAAGAGGTTCGAATGACCCCGCGTGAGATTGTCAGAAAAACCATTAGGTTTGAGAACCCTGAAAGACTTGCCATGACCCTGCGCGAGCCATATACGAATGACATGCACTATGCAGGTCTTGTAAAAAGTGTTGACTGGAGACCTCGTTCCGGAGTTGATGAGTGGGGTGCGGTCTGGGAAAATATCGGTGTCTGCAATCTCGGGGAGGTCAAGGAATTTCCCTTGAAGGACTGGGCGGATCTGGACAAACTTAATATTCCCGATCCTTCTGAAGAGTGGAGATGGGAAGGTTTTGCAGACAAGGTCAGGGCAGGTGGAGACAAATATATTGTATCGCTTGGTATCTCCATATACGAAAGGCTTCACTTCATAAGAGGGCTTGAGAATACCTGGGTGGATATCTATGAAAACCGTGAACAGCTGGAAGGTCTTCTGGATATATTGAGGGACATGAGCCTATATTATATCAAAAGATATGGAACTCATGGAGTTGATGGATATATATTCACAGACGACTGGGGACTTCAGAATTCACTGATGATATCTCCTGATTTATGGCGCGAAATATGGAAGCCGAGATATGCTGAACTTTTCAAGGCATGCCATGACAATGGAATGGATACCCTGATGCACAGCTGCGGATATATCATCGACATACTTGACGACCTTATCGAAATAGGCCTTGATGTCATCCAGATGGACCAGCAGCAGAACATGGGCCTTGATAACCTGAGCAGATTCAAAGGGCGAATAACATTCTATAACCCTGTAGACATTCAAAACACAATGGCCTTTGGTACCACCGATGAAATAAGGGCCTACTGCCATGAGATGTTCCAAAAGCTCGGAAGCACAAAAGGCGGCTTCATAGCAAAGTTCTATGGCGATCCCATCGGAGCCGGTCACTCGGAAGAGGCTCTCGAAGCCATGTTTTCCGAATTCGAAAAAATAAGCAAAACCTATTTCTAAAACCCTTCTTACAGGCAGACACCAAAACCTACCTCAACAAAATAAATACACCAGATGTAAATATGCACACCTGGTGTAATTATCGTCATGTTAGAAATATTACGAAACGATATTCACGACTGGGGTAATTA
>DAINQB010000017.1:10963-13958 GCA_036743175.1 Bacillota bacterium
GAAACGATATTCACGACTGGGGTAATTAACGTCCAGTTAGAAATATTACCGGGCGATATTTACGACTGGGGTAATTATCGTTCAGTTAGAAATATAATAGAATAAAGTTCGCGAGGGGGAGGAGGGGTAAAATCCGGATGACGAATATGCATGATATGGTATAATGATGCAAAGTTGGGAGGTGCTGGCATGAAAACGATAAAGATTGGGATGATTGGTCTTGGTACCGTGGGCGGCGGAACTGCGGCTATGCTTGAAAAAAACAAAGGTTTCATCAACAAGACAGCCAATGCCGGCATTGTCATGGAAAAGATCCTTGTAAGGGATGTCAGCAAGGAAAGACCGGGATTGAATCCAGGCATCAAAGCCCTGCTTACAGACAATCCTGATGACATTTTCAACAACAGTGAAATTGACATAGTCGTAGAGGTCATGGGAGGAACAGACCTTGCACTTACATATGTAAAAAGAGCACTCAATCAGAAAAAGCACGTTGTTACGGCAAACAAGGATATGATGGCTGTACATGCCAACGAGCTTTTTGACCTCGCTGACAAAAATGGTGTGGTACTGATGTATGAAGCCAGCGTTTGTGCAGCAATTCCAATAGTAGATGTACTTAAGAAAAGCCTGGCGGGAAACAAGATCAGCCGTATCATGGGCATACTCAACGGAACTACAAACTATATTCTGACAAAGATGGATACCGAGGGAATTGAATATGATGAAGCCTTGCGCGATGCCATTGAAAAGGGTTATGCAGAAAGCAATCCGGACAGTGATGTACTTGGCTATGACCCCGGCAGAAAACTTGCAATCCTGGCTGCAATAGCATACAACATGCAGGTTGAATATGACGATGTATATATCGAAGGTATAACTAAGATCAGGAATGAAGACCTGAGGTATGCCGCTGAACTTGGTTATCGCATAAAGCTCATAGCTGATGCAAAATACTTAAACGGCGGAGTAAAGGTCCATGTTAATCCGGTATTCATGCCTCTGACACATCCCCTTGCAAGGGTGGATGGAATATACAATGCAATATACATTGAAAGTGATATGGCGGGAAGAACCATGCTTTACGGCAGAGGGGCAGGAGCCGAGGCTACAGCCAGCGCAGTGGTTGGAGACATCATTGCCATCGCCAGGGATATTTGTGAGGACAGCATCGCCAATTCGGGATATACATTGTTCAATGAACGGAAGATCATCGGACATGAGAATGCCGTGAGCCAGTTTTATATCAGGATGAGCGTAAAGGACAGCCCGGGCGTCCTGTCAAGGATAGCAGGTGTTCTCGGGGATCATAATGTAAGCATCTATTCAGTCGTCCAGGCAAAGGCCCACGATAATCTGGCTGAGATTGTAATGGTTACACATAGTGTTGTTGAAAAAAACATGCAGAATTCACTGCGGGAAATAAGCGGCCTTGACATTGTAAATGAAATTGGAAGTGTAATCAGGGTGGAAGGTGAAGAATGATATACAAAGGACTTATAGACAAATACAGGGAATATCTTCCCGTCAATGAAAAAACCCCCGTAATCACACTGATGGAAGGGAACACACCCCTTGTTCCGTCAGTGAACCTTGGCAATGACCTTGGTATCGAACTGTACTTTAAGTATGAAGGGCTGAACCCTACAGGTTCATTCAAGGACAGGGGGATGGTCATGGCCATTGCAAAGGCCATTGAAAGCGGTTCGGGCAGCGTAATATGTGCTTCTACGGGAAACACTTCAGCATCCGCAGCGGCCTATGCTGCGAGATTCAATCTTAACTGTGCCGTTGTTATTCCGGCAGGTAACATAGCCTATGGAAAACTTGCCCAGGCATTCATGTATGGAGCAAAGGTCATTCCCATAGAGGGCAACTTTGACAAGGCACTTGAGCTTGTACGTATCATTTCTGAGAAGCATGGTATGACCCTGGTGAACTCCCTTAATCCATACAGGATTGAAGGACAGAAGACAGCATCCTTTGAGATATTTGAACAACTGGGGGATATTCCCGATTTTCTGGCACTTCCCGTGGGAAATGCCGGAAACATCACTGCCTACTGGAAAGGTTTCAAAACACTCACGGATCTTGGTAAAACAACCAAAAGACCACGGATGGCAGGATTCCAGGCTGAGGGAGCCTCTCCAATTGTACAGGGAAAAAGGTTTGAAAATCCTGAAACACTGGCTACAGCCATAAGAATAGGCAACCCGGTCAGCTGGAAGACTGCTGAAGCCGCAAGGGATGAATCACAGGGTTTCATCGACAGTGTCACGGATGATGAAATACTTCTTGCTTACCGGAAACTTGCAGACAGGGAAGGTGTCTTTGCTGAACCCGCTTCTGCTGCCTCGGTAGCAGGGGTAATCAAATCCATTGCAAATGGAAGGATTCCCAGGGGCAGCAGGGTCGTATGTGTCCTGACAGGCAACGGCCTGAAGGACCCGGACAATGCATTGAAGCTTATAGAAAAGCCTGAAAGTGTGGTTCCGGATGAGAAAACAGTCCTGAAACGGATACTTGAATGAAGATACGTATTCCATGCACAACTGCAAATCTGGGAGTGTTGTTTGACAAGGGTGGCATAGCGCTTGACGCCTTCTTCAATGAAATAGTTGTTGAGGAATCTTCAAGAACCTCAATTGATATACTGGGTGAGGGCATAACATCATTGCCACGGGACAAGAGCAATCTTGTCTGCAAGGCCATAAGCAGGTTTTATGCACTGACAGGTACGAGGGAACCAGATTACAATCTTAGTATGGTAAACAGGATACCGTTGTCCAGGGGTCTTGGAAGCAGCGCCGCATGCATTGCCGGGGGACTTTATGCAGCCAATGCTATGTCAGGCTATCTATTGGAAGAAAATGAACTCATCCAAATTGCAGCAGAAATGGAAGGACATGGGGACAATGTCTGTCCGGCATTCTTGGGAGGAATTACCCTGTACAACAAGGTTTCAATCAAGTCTTTTGACTTTTCAGACGACCTG
>DAINQB010000017.1:14058-24798 GCA_036743175.1 Bacillota bacterium
ATGCAGGGGTCCACGGAACGGCACTCAGCGGTGCCGGGCCTTCGATGATATCCATGTGCAGCAAGGCGGATATGAAAACAATTATTGAGAATCTTCGTGATTCTATTGATAAAAACCATGGATTAAATATAATTGGATGTGAGATTTGCAGAGAAGGTCTTATTGCTTTGGATGGGGGAGACCATGAATAACAGGGACAGGATTGTAAATACGCTTAATTTCAAAATACCCGATGACAGGCTTCCCATGATTGAATGGGCAGGCTGGTGGGACAAGACCCTGGCACGTTTTCGAAACGAGGGTGTCCCGGCTGATATTCCCCCCGATGAGGTACGTGAATATCTGGGTCTTGACATGGTCAGGCAGTTTTGGATCAGCCCGAAGTCGACACAATTCAGGAATACGCCCGATGCCGAAAAAAAGGTATCTGATATGGAGTCTTACCTCAGGATCAGGGATATGCTATATCCTCTTGATGCAATAGACGTCCGTCGCGAGAAGTTGGAGCAGCTCAAACCGCTCCACGAAAAAGGCGATGTTGCAGTGTGGATGACATTGGAGGGCTTTTTCTGGTTCCCGCGGACACTGTTTGGCATAGAGGACCATCTATATGCATTTTATGATGAACCCGAAACAATGCACCGTATAAACAATGATCTTACAGATTACAATATCTTTCTGATTGAAGAGTTCTGCAAGGTCTTTGAACCTGATTTCATGACATTTGCAGAGGATATGTCTTATAATCTCGGTCCTATGCTGTCAGAGGAACTTTTTGATGAGTTCCTGCTCCCTTATTATAAAAAGGTTGTACCTGTACTGAAAAAACACAACATCATCCCAATGATTGATACTGATGGTCAGCTCGAGGCAATGATCCCGTGGCTGCAAAGAGCCGGAATTGAAGGGGCTCTCCCCCTTGAACGTCAGGCAGGCGTGGATGTTTCAAGGATGCGAAGCATGTTTCCTGATTTCAAGATAATAGGTGCATATGACAAGATGGTGATGACCAAGGGCGAGGAAGCAATGAGAAATGAGTGGGAAAGACTGCTTCCAACGATGAGGACAGGGGGATTCATACCTTCCTGCGACCATCAGACACCGCCGGGAGTGTCACTGGATGAATACAGGATATATCTAAGACTCATGGAAGAATACTGCAAAAAAGCAGTTCAAAAATAAGTGGCTTCAGGGGGTAATGAATGCCGGAATCAAACAACAGGAAAATGCATCCGACAGCAGGTAAATTAAGGGATTTCTATGCAATGAAACCCAATGCACCGATTATAATGGACGATTTCGGCTGGTTCACCATAGACAGGTGGACCAAAGAAGGCCATATAACCTGTGAGCAGGACATAAAGGATATGTTCAATTTTGACCCTCCGGGAAGCTTCAATCTGGGTCATCTTGGGTGGTGCCAGGCACCGTTTTATCCATATTACGAAGAAAAGATCATTGAAGACCGCGGTGAACATGAGCTTGCACAGGACAAATGGGGCAGACATGTTCTCTTTTTCAAGAACAGAAGAAGCGGGTTCATGCCGGAATATGTGGACCACCCTGTAAAGGACATGAAGTCCTGGGAGGAAAACTGTAAATGGAGGATGAACCCCGATTCCGACGGACGTTATGATGACCTTCAGGAGCATATGGGCAATGCAGTTGAAGCTGCTGCTGAAGGCAGGATGATAGTCCTGAACGCAGTCGGCGGATACATGTATCTCAGGAGTCTGATGGGACCACTAGAACTGTTATATAAAGTCTATGACGAACCGGAACTGATACGGGATTGCATGGAAACATGGTTCAATGTCGTGGACAGGATTGCAGAGACATATCAAAGATATGTAACCATTGATGAGGTTTATCTAGCAGAGGACATTTGCTATAACCATGGACCTTTGATTTCTCCTGACATGATGAGGGAATTCCTGCTGCCATATTACCAGCAGGTACTCGACAATGTCAGAAAACGCCAGATTGACAGGAACAGAAAACTCTTCCTGCAGGTTGATACTGATGGATTCTGTGATCCCACAATTGATATATACAAGGAAGTGGGACTTGATTACATGAGTCCTTTTGAAGTTGCATCAGGCTGTGATGTTGTAAGGACCGGAATGGAGTATCCGGATCTTCTTATCAGAGGTGGTTTCGACAAGAGGATAATTGCAGCTTCCAAGGATGCCATTGACAGGGAAATCGACAGGATAATGCCCGTAATGAAGGCAAGGGGCGGATTTATCCCCATGTGTGACCATGGGGTGCCTGAGGAAGTCAGTTTCGAAAATTATACACATTTCAGGAACAGATTACGCGAATATGCGGATTAAGGGGGAAAGAAATGAAAAGTGCATTGCTGGTCAAAGGTGGTTGGAAAGGGCATGAGCCCGATGAAGTAACCGAAGTATTTTCAGGCATATTGAAAAATGAGGGTTATATAACAAAGACAAGTGACAGCCTTGATGTATTCGGAGACCTTGAATACCTGCAGTCCCTTGATCTGATAGTACCCACATGGACCATGGGTTCAATCGAAAGGGAGCATGTCTCCAATGTCATGCAGGCTGTTGCAGGAGGAGTAGGTCTTGCAGGATGCCACGGTGGAATGTGTGATGCATTCAGGGAAAGCACTGAATGGCAGTTCATGACCGGCGGTCAGTGGGTTTCCCATCCTGGAGGAGATTCCGTAGAATATACGGTCAACATCAGGAACAGTTCCAGTCCGATTGTGGATGGAATAAAGGATTTCAAGGTAAAGAGTGAACAATACTATGTTCATATAGACCCGGCAATAGAAGTGCTTGCCACAACCAGGTTCCCCAGCATTGTCTGGTACAACTCACCGAACGGTTTTGTTGATGTTCCTGTACTTTGGACGAAAAGATGGGGTCATGGAAGGGTATTTTACAGTTCCCTCGGACATCACGCTGATATCTTTGACATACCTGAGGCACGGGAAACCATGAGAAGAGGAATGCTCTGGGCCGCTGCCGGTAAGCTTTTAGCGGCATCAAATAAACTGTCGGCAGATGATTTTGCCAGTGACAAGAAAATGTTCTAGGAGGATAACCATGGAAAAGACGAAGGTCGGAGTAGTAGGCTGCGGAGCAATAAGCGGAATATATCTTAAGAATATGACAGGTGTCTTTGATAACCTTGAGGTAAAGGCGGTCTGTGACCTGGATTCTGAACGGGCGGAAAAGGCTGCAAAGGAGTATGGAATAAGTAACATCTATACCCTTGATGAAATGCTTGCAGATGAAGAAATAAAAATTATCGTGAACCTGACGACTCCCAAATCCCATTATTCCATATGCAAGAAGGTATTGCTCGCAGGCAAACATGTCCATGTTGAAAAACCATTGTGCGTTGAACTTCAGGAAGGGGTTGAACTTGTAACCCTTGCTGAGTCAAAGGGGTTGTACATCGGTTCTGCACCCGATACATTCCTTGGAGCGGGAATACAGACCTGCATCAATCTGATAAATGAAGGCAGAATTGGACGACCGGTATCTGCAACAGCATTCATGATGTGCCATGGGCATGAATCATGGCATCCTGACCCGGAGTTTTACTATGAAAAGGGTGGTGGCCCTATGTTTGACATGGGTCCGTATTATCTTACTGCACTTGTCAATATGCTGGGACCTGTAAGGAAGGTAGCCGGTATGACGGGAATGGCCCTTGCGGAAAGAACCATTACAAGTAAAAAGAAATATGGAAAGAAAGTTCCGGTTGAAGTCCCGACCCATGTGAACGGAGTCATGGAATTCGAAAACGGAGCAATAGGAAATATCATAACTTCCTTCGATGTATGGGGTCACAATATGCCAAGGATTGAAGTGCATGGGACGGAGGGTTCCCTTTCAGTGCCCGATCCCAATGGTTTTGGAGGTCCGGTCCGTCTGAAAACATCAGAAATGAAGGAGTTTGAGGAAATTCCCGTGACACTGCCTTATGCTGAGAACTCAAGGGGCATAGGAGTTTCCGACATGGCTGAGGCAATAGGTTCAGGCCGCATGAACAAGGCGAACGGGAGGACGGCATTGCACGTACTTGAACTGATGCATGGTTTTCATATTGCTGCTGAGACCGGAAGGAATTATGAGACCGTTTATAAAAAAATACGTTAGGTCTGCTTAAATATTTTGAGCCATGGAACTTTCATTACAATATAACAGGTCCGGACTTCATAAAGCATGTCCGGCCTGTTTTTGTTATTTACTGCATCATTGAGAGCATGGAAAATGAATAATCAGGGGTTATGTAATCATCAATTATGTTAGAATATAACTACCAATGATTTTAGGGGGCAAATATGGCAATTCAAAGGTTTACGGTCAGCAAGGACGATGATATTTATGAGGCATTTCCCGATGTTGTACTAACCGACGGAGGAAAGCTTGTGGCGGTATTCGAGGAGTGTACACATCACTCTGACAGGTCCTTCGCAAGAATAATGATAACTGAAAGTACCGACAGGGGACGGACCTGGAAACCAAAGAAAAAATTTACAGACAATATTGAAGAAAAGTATGATTTCTGGAATTGTGCAAGGATATCAAAACTTGGTGACGGCAGGCTTATTATACTTGCTGACCAGGTTACAAAGACAAACGAATCCGAGGCCAGGGTCTATTACTGGATAGGGGATCCTGAGGGAACCCAATGGGAAGGACCATACCTTGGTCCCAGTGACGGAATAGTGCCTGACCAGCTTGTTGAAACAAGCACCGGCAGATGGCTTTTCAGCACTCATATAAAGCATACTAACGGATTCCTGAGACAAAGTCTCTGGTATTCCGACGACCAGGGGAAAACCTGGAGTGACCGTATTGTGGTCGCTGAAAAGGAAGGGCTGAACCTCTGCGAAGGAAGTATAGTCGAACTTGATGATAAAACCCTTGTTTGTTTCCTGAGGGAAAATTCGGGAATGGGTTATGACTGCTTCAAGGCCATATCAAAGGACAACGGGGAAACATGGGAAGGTCCGTATAATGTACCGATGCCGGGTTGCCACAGACCCGTTGCGGGCATACTTGACAACGGATATGTCATGATAACCCACAGGTTCATGCACGGCGGCAAGGGATGGGTAGGGTTCTGGACCCAGAATTTCTTTGCAGGTTTTACATCACAGGACTCATGCCGTGCAACGCAAAGACAGGAGCAGGGTTTCAGGATCATGCCGCTGGATTTTGACAGAAGTCCCGTTTCTGACATTGGATACTCAGGCTGGGTTCAATTCGATGACGGTGAAATCTATGTTGTATATTATATAGTTGATGATTCCCCAAACGGTCAGATCAGAGGAATCAGCTTCCGTGAGGAGGACGTTATATTGGGAGGTTTTCCGAAATAATGAAAAAAGGCTGGGCTATTGCCATTTCAATAATTTTTTCGCTGCTCCTGGGAACACATATAATCCTGTCCATAGTCATTTCCGTGGGCCTTGACAAGGACATTTACCGAAATGCACAGGTCAAAGATGAAATATACAGCTATGCCGGTCTGTCACAGGAAAGCCTGGACAAGGCTACTGAAACGCTCATTGATTACATGAATGATGACAGGGACAATCTTGATGAGTGGAACATTGACAACAGCAACTTTGAGTACTTCAATGCCAGGGAAAAGGCCCATATGGTTGATGTCAAGGAGTTGTTTGGCCTGGCAAAAAGAATCAATTTCGCAATATTCCTGATTCTAATAATAATTCTTGTCTTTTACCTTGTCTTTGACAAGAAAGGGATGTTCAGTTATTTCTTCAAGTACAGTCTGGTTACACTTGTTGTTACACTTGGGCTGATGGCTGTTTCATCAATTGTCATAATGATTGACTTTACACGTTTCTGGACCTTCTTCCATGAAATTTTCTTCAGGAATGACCTTTGGCTTCTCAATCCCAAGACCGATCTATTGATAAGGATGATGCCGGAGAGGTTCTTTGTAAGGATGGTAATTCAAATCCTTCTGAGATTTGGTATTTCATATGCATCTGTCCTGGCCGTCCTGTTTACAACCCACAAACTTCTGAACAGAAGCGGGAACATAGACAGGGAAAGAGGTGTCAGATGATAAGTATTTGTATCATGGGATGCGGATATGTCGGTCTTGTGTCAGGAGCAGGTCTGGCGGAATTCGGCAATCAGGTTACTTGTTTTGATATTGACAGGGACAGGATTGCAAAACTCAGGAAAAACATAATGCCAATATTTGAGCCGGGTCTTGGTGAGTTGGTTGAAAAGAACAGCAGAGCCGGAAAACTGGATTTCAGTGATGACCTTGGACAGGCTATAAAGGGCAGGGACGCCGTATTCATAGCAGTCCAGACACCACAGGACTTTGACGGAAACGCAAACCTTGAATATTTATATGCTGCTGCAGATGATATCGCTGACAACGCAGACGGGAATATCGTTGTTGTAATCAAATCGACGGTTCCCGTCGGAACAGCCGGGGCGGTCAGGGCAAGAATCAATCGCAGGCTTTTGGAAAGAGGCCTTGCCCACAACATCGAAGTTGTTTCAAATCCTGAGTTCCTGATTGAAGGCAGGGCCGTCAGGACCTTCCTTGAGCCTGACAGAATAGTCATTGGCTGCAGGAAGGACGGCAATGCATGCAATGTCATGAAGAAAATGTATGAAACGCCCGAAAAGGAGGGAAGGCAGCTTATTTTATGCTCCAATGAAACGGCTGAAACAATAAAGTATGCCGCAAATTCCTTCCTTGCAATGAAGATATCCTTCATAAACCAGATGGCTCTTCTCTGCGAGGAAACAGGGGCTGACATAGAGACTGTTTCAAAGGCCCTCGGTAGTGATTCAAGGATCAATCCCAGATTTCTGAATCCTGGCCCGGGATACGGAGGCAGCTGTTTTCCGAAGGATACAAAGGCACTCGTCAAGACTGCCGAAAGATATGGTGTTGATATGTCTCTTGTGAGGGAGACGGATGATTCCAATGAAAGGCATAAGGAAATACTTGCAGAGAAGATTGTCACTTTGATGAAGGGATCCGACGGGAAAAGCATTGCAGTATGGGGCCTTGCATTCAAGGCCGGTACCGGGGATATCAGGAATTCACCTGCTGTTTCGCTGGTTGAAAAACTTGCAATGAAGGGTATATCCGTAAAAGCCTATGACCCTGAGGCACTTGAAGAAACAGCCCGTTGGCTGAAAGGCAGGAAGCTTGACATCTCACTTCAGGATGACATGTATGGCATACTTGAGGGTGCAGATGCGCTTATGATAGCAACTGAATGGGATTGTTTTAAGAATTCTGACATCAGTGAGATTGCAGCAAGGCTCAGGGGAAATCTGATATTTGACTACAGGAATATACTGGAACCCGGGGAAGTAAGTAAAGCAGGATTGAATTACTACGGAGTGGGCAGAAGATATGAAATTGATTGAAGCAGCTGCTAAGTACAATTCAAGCACGGCAGGGGATATAATTGCCGCAAAGGTGAACAACAGAATTGTAAGACTGGATGAAGAAGTTCCATCAGGTGAGAATTATGAGTTTATTGATACAGCCTCACTTGAAGGTATTAGAATCTATAGGAGTACGCTGAGGTTTGTTCTTGTAAAGGCCGTTGCAGATCTTTTTCCTGCAGACAGACTAAGGATTCATTATTCAGTGAACAAGGGTGGATATTGCCAGCTTGAGGGCAGGAACATCGGAGCTGAGGATGTCAACAAGATCAGGCGGCGCATGAGGCAGATAATATCAAAAAGGCTTCCCATCGAGAAGCATGAGTATGACCTGAAACGTGCAAGGCTTATCCTGGAAAACACCAACAGAACGGACTTGCTCGATGTACTTGCCGGAGCGGGCAACGACAGGGTAGTCCTTTATTCCCTCGAAGGTGTATTCGACTATTTCCATGAGATACTGGCACCGGACACAGGCTATGTTGACATATTTGAAATAAAGCATTTCCATGAAGGTTTCCTTCTTTTTTACCCTACCAGGTTTCACCCTGGTAAGCTGCCGGAATTCAACGAACAATTCAAACTTACAGAGGCTTTCGAGGAGTTCAGGCTGTGGGGGAATGCAATAGGTGTTGACAATGTCCATGATCTGAACCAACTGGCTGTGAACGGTGAAATGGGAGACATCATCAGGATATCCGAGGCATTGCAGGAAAAGAAAATCGGGTATATCGCTGATAGGATCCGCGACCAGGGAAGAAGATTTGTTTTCATTTCAGGACCCTCATCCTCCGGAAAGACCACCTTCGCAAAGCGTCTTGCAATTCACTTAAGGGCAGTCGGGCTTCATGCACACCCCATTTCCCTTGATGATTATTACAAGGGGAACGAGGTTCCGAGGGATATTCTTGGTAAAAAGGATTATGAGACACCGGAAGCCTTTGATATTGAGAAATTCAGGGCGGATATGGTTTCCCTGCAGGATACAGGACATGCAATGATTCCCGTTTATGATTTTGCGACGGAGTCAAGGAAGGATTATCGTAGTCTTACCATTGATGAATCCGGTGTAATCATTGTGGAGGGGATACATGGCATCAATCCGGATTTCACAGAAGGGGTCATGAGGAAGAACTCCTACAAGCTTTATATAAGTGCACTGACTTCAATCAACATAGACGACCACAACTGTCTTTCTACGACGGATGCAAGGCTGATGCGAAGGCTGGTAAGGGATTTCAAATACAGGGGTTCATCCGCGGAGAGAACACTGGGAATGTGGCCGGATGTGAGAAGGGGAGAGGACAGCTATATTTTCCCTTATCAGGAAGAAGCTGACGAAATTTTCAACTCCGCCCTCATATATGAGCTGAGTGTTCTGAAAAAATATGCTGAGCCAATCCTCAGGGAGGTCGGACAGGAGAGTATATATTATTCTTCCGCCGTAAGATTATTGACAATTCTGTCATATTTCAGGGAAGCCGATGACAAAGAAATACCGAATACTTCGCTGATACGTGAGTTCATAGGCGGGTCAGTTCTAAAATATTAACGGAGGTTACAATGGATTATTTGCTTGGTATTGATATAGGAACATCAGGAACAAAGACTGTTCTCTTTGACAGGGAAGGAAAAAGTATCGCAAGTTCCGTCGGGGAGTATCCGTTGTATCAGCCGAATATCGGCTGGGCGGAACAAAAACCGGAGGATTGGTGGAATGCGGTATGTTTCACATCCAAAGAGGTAATAAGGAAATCCGGTGTCAGTCCTTCTGATATAAAAGGAGTCGGACTCTCGGGGCAGATGCATGGTCTTGTAATCCTTGATGAAAACAACAGGGTTCTGAGAAAATCAATCATCTGGTGTGACCAGAGGACGAAGGCTGAGTGTGATGAGATTACGAAAAAGGTCGGAGCAGAAAGACTCATTGAGATAACGGCAAATCCTGCACTTACGGGGTTTACCGCATCCAAGATCCTATGGGTCCGGAACAATGAACCCGAAGTCTATTCAAGGATCAAAAAAATACTTCTTCCCAAGGACTACATCAGATACATGCTGACAGGTGAATTCGCAACAGAAGTTTCTGATGCCAGCGGCATGCAGCTGCTTGATATCAAAAACAGATGCTGGAGCCGGGAGGTTCTGGACAAACTGGATATTCCTGTTGAATGGCTTGGGAAAATGTATGAGTCCTGTGAAAATACAGGGGTTGTGACAGAGGAAGCTTCGAAGCTGACGGGAATAGCAGCCGGAACCATCGTTGCCGGTGGAGCAGGTGACCAGGCGGCAGGTGCTGTTGGAAATGGTATTGTAAAGAAGGGAATAATATCATCTACGATAGGCACAAGCGGAGTCGTCTTTGCTCACATGGATGAAGTTCAGATAGATACAAAGGGAAGGGTACATACCTTCTGCCATGCCGTACCCGGATGCTGGCATGTAATGGGGGTTACGCAGGGAGCCGGCCTTTCCCTCAAATGGTTCAGGGATAATTTCTGTATTGAGGAAATGAGGACCGCTGATCTGATGGGAAAGGACCCGTACATTCTCATGGACGAGGAGGCTTCCAATATTGAAGCCGGTGCCGGAGGAGTTATGTTTCTGCCATATATGATGGGAGAACGTACACCTCACCTTGATCCTGATGCAAAGGGTGTTTTCTTTGGAATCAGTGCAGCCCATGGAAAGGCACATCTTTTAAGAGCAGTCCTTGAAGGAGTAGTATTCAGCCTCAGGGATTGCATGGAGATAATCAGGGAAATGGGCATTGAAGCATCCCAGGTAAGGGCTTCAGGCGGAGGAGGCAAGAGCCCCCTTTGGAGACAGATGCAGGCTGATATGTTCAATACAGAAATCTGCACCATTAATTCGAGCGAAGGTCCGGCACTTGGTGTTGCAATCCTTGCAGGTGTAGCCTCAGGTATATATGACAATGTGGTGGATGCCTGTGAAAGACTGATAAGTGTCAGGACAACGCAGCAACCGGATGCCGCCAGCAAAACAGTGTATGACAGATTCCATGTAATTTATAGGAATCTCTATGCAAAATTGAAGGAAGAGTACAAGGAACTTGCAAATGTACTGGGAGAGATGAAATGAAGATATCAGCATTTGGTGATTCAGGAACATTCTATAAAGGGAACATCCATACACATACTGAACGGTCGGATGGAAAGCTGCCGGTGGATGAAGTTGTCGGTATATACAAGGACCTCGGATATGATTTTCTTGCCATAACCGACCATAACAAGGTTTTCAAGTCTGACTCATACAACAGGGGAATTTACATAATCCC
>DAINQB010000017.1:24898-26607 GCA_036743175.1 Bacillota bacterium
GTTAAATGCTCGAAAGCTTCACGTATCGATTTCATTACTTATGAGAATCTTGGGAAATCGGGAATCTATGAGGAACCTGTTGAGGAAGCAAGCTTCAGATACAATCCTGATATAGATTATATAAGGGTTGAGATTGAAGACGAGAATGGTTTGAAGGCCTGGTCCAATCCCATATTCGTCAGATAAATATAATGGGAAATGGCTGTCGACAACGACAGTCATATTATATAGAATGTATACAATCAATTTTACATGGGGGACATCCGATGAGAAAAAGTATAGTACTCGAGAAACTGAGGGCCGGTCAGGTGGCCAGATGCTTCAAGACCAATTTCACTGAAGCAAGGATAGTTGAGATGGTGGGTCTTGCCGGCTTTGACTGCGTGTGGACATGCTATGAACACTGTGGAAATGACCTTGCCGCCATTGAAAGACAGATATATGCTGCGAAGGCAACGAACATGGACATTGTGGTCAGGGTTTCAAAGGGTTCATACAGTGATTTCATCCGGCCCCTTGAAATGGATGCCACCGGAATCATGGTTCCGCATGTCATGACTGCGGACGAGGCCAGGGATGTGGCATGGAAGACAAAGTTCCATCCCATCGGAAGAAGACCGGCTGACGGGGGTAATTCAGATGGTGGATTCCTGTTCCAGAAGGATAATTATATGGAGGACTCCAACAGGGAGAAATTCGTCATCTGCCAGATTGAAGACCCGGAGGCAATGGACCAGCTTGATGAAATTGCACAGGTGAAGGGTATTGATATGCTGTTCTTCGGCCCCGGTGACTTTTCACATGCACTTGGAATCCCGGGACAGATAACCAATGAAAAAGTAATGGATGCATGGAAGAAGACCGCCGATGTTTGTAAGAAATATGGCAAGCTTGCAGGAACAGTTGCAAATCCGGACACCATAGTTCAGCTTTATGAGTGGGGATACAGGTTCCTCAATATGTCCAGTGATGTAGGTGCTCTTTATACGTACCTGCCTCAGATGCTTGCGGTTTTTGACAAATTAGAGAAGTAGGGTTATTTACCGAAAATATGCAAATAAAAACTTCATTTATGTCAAGAGGTGCGGTTTGCGCATGATATATAATCCATGAAGTAAGCAAAGGAGAGTTTATATGTCTGAATTAGCATTGTTTGGAGGACCAAAGGCGATAACAAAGGATCCCGGTGATCTTTTCAAGTGGCCTATCATAACAAAGGAAGATGAAGATGCTGTATTGGATGTGCTTCGCAGCGGATCCATGTCGGGAACTGATGTAACAAGGGAGTTTGAGAAAGAGTTTGCTGCATGGCAGGGACTTGACCTGGCCCTTGGATTTTCTACAGGAACAGCTGCGATACAGAGCGCAATGTTCGGATGCAAGGTCGGAGTGGGTGATGAAATAATCTGTCCTACCGTAACATACTGGGCATCAGGGCTTCAGGCATTTACTCTTGGAGCTACCGTTGTTTTTGCGAACGTTGATCCTGATACATTGTGCATAGACCCCAATGACATTGAGCATCGAATCGGTCCGCGTACAAAGGCAATAGTTGTGGTTCATTATACGGGTCATCCTGCGGATATGGATCCAATTATGGCAATTGCAAAGAAGCATGGAATCAAAGTCATCGAAGATGTGTCACATGCACATGGCGGATTATACAAAGGAAAGATGGTCGGAACATTCGGTGATGTTGCGGCAATGAG
>DAINQB010000017.1:26707-45595 GCA_036743175.1 Bacillota bacterium
ACAATGGGCGGATGGTATGCTCCCAAGGGTCTGTATAAAAGTGAGGAACTTGGTGGATTGTCAGTGACCAGGTTCTGTGAGGCTGTCAGGGCAGAAGGCTTTGACGGATGCAGTCCCGGTTGTAATCTCGCCCTTCATACCCACTCACTTTTCCAGACATTGGATGTCTACGGTCATGGAAAACCTACGAGGATAGCCAATGCAGACAGGGATGTAAGGGAACTTGACAAAACCCTGGCTCCAAGTGAGGAGATTGGTGCAAAGTCATATAGTATTCCGTGGTTCAAGCATTTTGAACCTGAAAAGATTGAAGAATATGCCAAGGCTTTCAAAAAGGTAGCCATGAACTACAAGGAGCTTCTGAAGGACGACCCGGGCAATCCCGCCGAAATAGGAGGCTGGCACTTCTTCCAGCACTCTCCGAAAAAATAACCTGACCTTCAAAGGGCCTTCATCCGAAGGCCCTTTTCACACCCTCACCAAATAATCATCCCTGGTATAATTGTTATATATCTAACCTGACGATAATTACCCCAGACGTGATTATCTTGCCGTGATATTTCTAACATAGCGATAATTACCCCAGACGTGATTATCTTGCCGTAATATTTCTAACATAGCGATAATTACCCCAGACGTGATTATCTTGCCGTGATATTTCTAACCTAACAATAATTACACCAGGTGTGATTATTAGGGAGGTTGATACATGCCGGTGGTGATGTTACTATATCAGTACTTGTGTGGAAGGATTTTTTATGAAGAAACCAGTTATTGGAATACCCATGGGAGACCCGGCGGGGATTGGGCCGGAGATTGTAATCAAGGCGCTGATGGATGAGTCTGTCTTTGATATATGCAAGCCGATTGTAATAGGAGATGCCTCGGTTCTCGGGCAAATCCGTGACATAATTGATGCAAGGGTTGAAATCAGGCCTGTTGGATGTGCTGATGAAGCTGAAGGAGTGCCGGGTACCATTGAGGTAATTGATCTTGCAAACATGGATACAGGAAAGCTTATTTTTGGACGTGTTGATGCCCTGGCAGGGAAAGCAGCGTATGAATACATAGAAAAAGCGGCAAATATGGCAATGGCCGGTGAAATAGATGCCGTTGCAACGACTCCCATCAACAAGGAGTCCATAAAGGCTGCAAACATTGATTTCATCGGGCATACCGAAATGTTTGCGTATCTTTCAGGTACAATTGATCCTCTCACAATGTTCCAGGTAATGAACATGAGGGTATTCTTCCTTTCCAGGCATTTATCCCTCAGGGCAGCCTGTGATGCAGTGAAAAAGGATAAAATCAAGGAATATATCGCAAGATGTCTGGAGGCCCTTGTCAGACTTGGGGTAAACAATCCGCTGCTGGCGGTTGCAGGTCTCAATCCGCATAACGGGGAACATGGAATGTTCGGAAATGAGGAAGTAAATGAAATTTCTCCCGCAGTGGATGAATGCACCGAAGAAGGAATGAATGTCACAGGACCTGTTCCCGGGGATTCAGTATTCGCACTTGCTCTTAAGGGAAAATATGACGGAGTTCTTTCCATGTACCATGACCAGGGACACATAGCCACGAAGACGGTTGATTTCGAAAGAACCATATCCCTTACAATTGGGATGCCATATCTTCGGACATCCGTGGACCATGGTACGGCCTTTGACATTGCAGGCAAGGGCATTGCCAGTGGTGTCAGCATGTATGAAGCCATAAGGCTTGCCGCGCTCTATGCGCCGCGGTACGGAAGGGAATGATATGCCGGTTTATATAGACGATAAGATTCTGATGGGAGTTGAAAAACCTGCCAGATATACAGGCGGGGAAGTCAACAGTGTCATCAAAGACCATGAAAGTATTGGAGTAAAATTTGCATTTTGCTTTCCGGATGTATACGAAGTGGCTATGTCACACCTGGGAGGGCAGATACTATACAGCATAATCAATGACAGGGCCGATTCACTTTGCGAAAGGATATTCGCTCCATGGACTGACATGGAAAAGGCCATGCGGGAAAACAAAATACCGCTCTTTTCCCTGGAGACAAAAACAGCTGCGAGTGATTTTGATTGCCTTGGTTTCACCCTCCAGTATGAAATGAGCTATACCAATATACTCAACATGCTTGACCTTGCGGGAATGAAAGTCAGAAGACAGGACAGGGGAGAGGATATGCCCCTTGTATGTGCAGGCGGCCCTTGCGCTTTCAATCCGGAACCCCTTGCTGATGTGGTTGACTTCTTTCTGATAGGGGAAGGCGAGGAAAAAATCCATTCAATTCTGGATATCCTGGCAAAGAAGCTGAAGAAGTCGGAAACCCTTGTAATTCTGAGTGAGATAGAGGGAATATATGTTCCCGGAATCCACAACAGGAAGGACGAACCAAAGGTAAGGAAGGTTCTGATCAAGGACCTCAATTCTGCACCATATCCCGAAAAGCCAATTGTCCCATATATCAACATTGTGCATGACAGGACCATGATGGAAGTATTCAGGGGATGCATAAGAGGATGCAGATTCTGCCAGGCGGGGTTCATTTACAGACCGGTAAGGGAAAAGACTCCTGACAGATTGATTGAAGAAGCTACCCGGAAACTTGATTCCACTGGATATGATGACATAAGCCTGGCTTCCCTGAGCACAAGCGACTACTCGGGACTGACGGAACTCACAGACAGGCTCATTGACCTTACAGACAAAAGAAACATAGGTCTCTCACTTCCGTCTCTGAGAGCTGACAATTTTTCAATGGAGCTCATGGATAAGGTACAGAAAGTCCGGAAATCAGGACTTACATTTGCCCCTGAAGCCGGTACCCAGAGGCTCAGGGATGTCATAAACAAGAATGTGACGGAAGAGGAAATGCTAAGGACAGCAGAGATCGCCTTCAAAGGCGGCTGGACCACAATGAAACTGTATTTCATGCTGGGGCTTCCCACCGAAACCATGGAGGATGTAAAAGGTATTGCCGACCTGGCGTGGAAAATAAAACAAATGTACAGACAACATGGAAATGTTTCAAAGAAACAGCTCAGTCTTACGGTAAGCACAGCATTCTTCGTACCCAAGCCCTTCACTCCCTTCCAATGGGAGAGGCAGATAACAGTCCCGGAAATGATTGAAAGACAGAAATATCTGTATGACTTGTTGAAAAAGGCAAACATCAGATACAACTGGCATGACTATAAGCTTTCACACATGGAGGGCATAGTCTCAAGAGGAGACCGCAGGCTTGGGCAGGCTGTAATAAAGGCTTGGGAAAAGGGTTGCAGGTTTGACGGCTGGGCTGAATATTTTGATTATGACAAATGGATGGAAGCCCTGGGAGAATGCGGGATTGACGAGTCTGAGTATACAGGTGAGAGAACTGAAGAAGAGGACCTCCCGTGGGACTTCATTGACATAGGTGTCAGAAAGAAATTCCTTTTGGATGAACGCAAAAAGGCATATGATAATGTAACTTCATCAAACTGCAGGGAAGAATGTCTGGCATGCGGAGCAGCTTGCTTCGGCGGAGGTATATGCTTTGAGCACAATCAGGGTTAAGTTCAGAAAAGGAAGTGAAGTAAAGTTCATATCACATCTTGATATGATGAATACATTCCAGCGTGCAGCTAGAAGGGCAGGCCTTGAAGCAGAATACTCCCAGGGATTCAACCCGCAGATGCAGATGGTTTTCGGAGCACCGCTGTCACTGGGATTTACGAGTGAGGCTGAGTATGCTGACCTTTCCTTCGCAGTTGAATATGATCCAAAATTCATCCTTGAAAGGCTTGGACGACAGCTTCCTCCGGGCCTTGAACTTCTTGGTGCTGCAAAGAGGATTGTAAAAAAGAATATCATGGCAGATATATCATATACTGAATATACTTTCACGATTTCCGGGGCAGAGGACATCGAAGATCTGGCTGAGCTTGTTATGTCATACGAATCTCTTCCGGTGGAAAAGGTCAGGAAGGGCAAGGCAAGGGTAGTGGATATAAAACCGATGATTGTCAGGTTTTATACCAAGGGCAATACAGGGAGTCTTCTTGGGGCCGGTGGGAATGAGAAAAATCTCAATCCGAAACTTCTTGCAAAGGCAATAAGTGCCAGACTCGGCAGGGACATCGAATTCATCAACATAAACAGGAGCAACCAGTTTGTTGAAAGAAACGGTGCAATGTTCGACCCCATTTCAACGGAAGCCATGGAGACGGAATAATGGAACGCATGCTGCTGATCAATGAATCAAAGGAAGGCACCAAAACCGTTCTTGTTGAGAACGGACGTCCTGTTGAGTACTACATTGATTCTTCTGAAGAAATCAGGGAGGACTCCATAGTAACAGGCAGGGTGATGGAACATGCTCCCGCCCTTGATGCATACTTCATTGACATAGGAAATGAGAAGAAGGCATATCTTCCTGAAAAAAATACATACGGCAGAAAAATAAAACAAAACAGCATCATGCCCTTACAGGTAATCCACGGTGAAAGAGGCAAAAAAGGAATGCATCTTAGCTGCAGACTGCTTGTACACGGCAAATACTGCATCTGCGGGAATACCGGCAACGACATGAGTGTGTCATCAAAAATAACTGACCCGGGGAACAGGGCCAGGTTGAAAGCTATACTTGAAACTTTTTCAAGACCCGACAGGGAAATAATAATAAGAACCATTGCTAAGGATGTGGAAACGGAAGTCATCGAAGAAGATATCAGAAACTGCCTTTTTAAACTGGAGGAGATTAACAACCATTCAGCAAAACCAGGTGAAATACTATATGAACCTGAAAGTGCCGTGGAAGCAATGATGAAAAAATACAACCCCGGAACAGACACCGTGTATTTCAACAATATAGATACATTCAACCTGTATTTTGACAGATTCAGGCAGGGAGGCTTTCACAAGGGAATAAAGCATTACAACAAGGATTACGACATGTTTGACTTCTTCAATGTTTCAAACAGGATCAGGGATGCATATTCAAGAACAGTAAGAATGAAAAGCGGAGCGCAGCTGGTCTTTGATTACACCGAAGCCATGTGCGTAATAGATGTCAACAGTGCAAGGAATTCATCACCTTCAAGCCTCAGTGATACGGCAATCAAAACCAACCTTGAGGCTGCAGAGGAGATAGCAATACAATTACGGCTTCGTAACATAGGTGGTATAATAATCATTGATTTCATAGAGATGGATGAAAAAGGGATGGCTGAAATCGACATATTTTTCAGAAGCTGCCTTGAAGAGGATCCAAGGAGACTCAAGATAGGTGGATTTACGAATCTGGGCAACTATGAAATCATACGATCAAGGAAGGGCAGGAGACTCGGAATTGGACAATATTAATGATGTAGTCATACTGAGGAATCTGGCAAAGCAGGTTGCTGAAATTTCATCCATGGAGATAATGGATGAACGAAGAAAACTCTGGGCGGACCATAACGCATTTGGAAAGGGCAGGATTCCCATATACATCAGGGATGGAGTCTGGAGCCGTGAAATAATCGAACCCGGACTGCAATGTGAAAATGAGCTTTTGCGACAAGTTGAACTCTACCTTCGCAAGATGGTCTACCAATATGAAGTCGGTGATGACTTTGTAATTGAGAATTACATTAAAATTCCTGCAGTATTGGAAATGCCCGGCTATGGCCCTTGGGGAGTTGTGCCCAATGTTGATGAATCACCTGAGTCCGGTGGTTGTAAGAAAATTCATGCTGCCCTTGAAAATATTGCAGATTTATCACCTATGAAGGTTCCCGAACACAAGGTCAATGAAAAAGAAACCGCTTATCAGTACGAAATGCTTTCCGGTATCTTTGGTGATATTATCAACGTGGTGGTTGAACGCTCACCCCACTGGATCCGCTGGGGAGGAGACATTTCAACTCATCTGGGTTATCTTCTTGGACTGGATGGTCTGATGTGGGCTATATATGATTACCCGGATGAACTTCATAAATTGCTGGAATTCATGAGAGATGGTGTTCTAAAAGCTCATGATGAAGCTGAAAGGGCCGGGGATTTTACATGGCTCAGCCATGAGAACCAGTCAATGCCATATATAAAAGGTCTGCCCGGTCCCAATGCAGGTCCGGTTACCACTGACAGATCACACCTTTGGACATTTTATGCAGCGCAGGAATATGCATTGATATCGCCTGAACATCATAAGGAATTCCTGTTGGATTACCAGATTCCAATCATAGAAAAATTTGCGTATTCGTCCTATGGATGCTGTGAGGATCTGACAAAGAAAATTGATATGCTGAGGGAAATAAAGAACCTCAGGAGGATTGCCGTAAGTCCCTTTGCCAATACAAGAAGCTGTGCCGAACAGATTGGAAAGGACTATATTGCATCCTGGAGACCCGACCCTGCATCAACGGTATGCCTTGGATTCGATGAGGGGAACATCAGAAAGATAATCCGTAATGCAAGGAAGGATTTTGAACAGAACAATTGTCTGTTTGATATTTGTCTGAAGGATGTTCAGACTGTTCAGAACGATTATGGAAGACTGATAGAGTTCACGCGGATAGTGCGTGATGAAATAGAAAAATAACAGGAGGATCAGATGGAAATGTTATGGAATCTTGATAAACTTTACAAATCCTTTGAGGATGAGAGGCTGGAAGCAGATATAAAGAAAACCGGTGAACTCATCAGGAACCTGGAAGACAGGATAGAGGCTGCGCTGAAGGACAATGACAAAAGCATGGAGACCCTTGAGTGGTTCATAAGGACTAACAATGAACTGGGAGACTTATTCGGCAATGTATATATCTATGCGCAGCTTGTTTACTCCGTTGACACAAACAACATGAAAGCACTGAAAGTCATCGAAAGGGCGGAAAAATTCCTGCCGTCGCTGGCCGTCTTTGAGGTCAGATTCACCAAATGGCTGAAGACCCTGGAAAACATAGATTACAGGGGAATCATTGAAGAACACAGGTTCAGCATCGAGGAAATCCTTCGTCAGGCAAGATACATGCTTGATGACAAGAGTGAAATGATCATTGCCACTCTCAGGAATACAGGGTCAGGAGCCTGGGAAAAGCTGCAGGATACATTGGTTTCCTCACTGTCCGTTGACATGGATGGTAAAAAGCTTCCTTTGCCTGCAGTCAGGAACCTTGCATATGATAAATCAGCCGAAGTCAGGAGGAAAGCATATGAAGCAGAACTGGCTGCCTATCCATCAGTGGAAAAGAGTTCCGCCGCATGTCTCAATGCAATCAAGGGCGAGGTCATTGAAATGGTCAAACTAAGGGGATATGAATCACCCCTGGATATGACATTGCTGACTTCAAGGATGGACAGAGAGACCCTGGATGCCATGATAGCTGCAATGAAGGAGTATCTGCCGCATTTTCATAGATATCTCAGGAAAAAGGCTTCCATGCTGGGGTATGACGGAGGACTTCCATTCTATGAACTCTTTGCACCCATAGGCGGAGCGGACAGGGAGTTTACCTTTGAAGAAGCCAGGGACTATATTGTCAGGAACTTCAGTTCATTCAGCAGTGAGCTTGGTAACTATGCAGCCACAGCATTCGATGACAACTGGATTGATGCTAAGATAAGGGATGGTAAAATAGGTGGTGCATTCTGTGCAAATATCCATGGGATCAAGGAAAGCAGGATCATGAGCAATTTCTCGGGTGTTTTCTCTGATGTTACGACCCTTGCACATGAACTGGGTCATGGATACCACGGACATTGTCTGAAGGATGCTACAAATACAAACAGTGATTATCCCATGCCTCTTGCCGAAACCGCTTCAATATTCTGCGAAAGCATAGTGATGAATGCAGCCCTTAAGGATGCTGACCATGACGAGGCAAAGGCTATACTGGAGCACAGTCTCCTTGAAGCAACACAGGTTATCGTTGATATTCTAAGCAGATATATCTTTGAGACTGAGTTGTTTGAAAAGAGAAAAGAAGGTTCCTTGTCCGTTGATGAGCTGAAGGATGCAATGATCAGGGCCCAGAAGGAAGCATATGGTGATGGACTTGATGAAAATGCCCTGCATCCTTACATGTGGTTATGCAAGACCCATTATTACAACGCAAGAAGGAATTTCTATAATTTCCCGTATGCATTCGGATTATTGTTTGCCAAGGGGTTGTATGCGATGTACCTTGAAGAGGGCGAGTCATTCATCAGGAAGTATGACAGGCTGCTGTATGAAACAGGTAAAAATGACATAAGGGGAGTCCTTGCAACGGTGGGTGTTGATTCCGGTGACATTAACTTCTGGAGGAAATCACTGGAGCTCATAAAAGAGGATGTCGATAAATTCGTCAGTCTATAAAGTGAAAAAATCTGACCATCGTAACTGCGGTGGTCTTTTTTTGCATTCAACTAAAAAGAAAGCTAAAAGAAAGATTTTGACAACGAATACGAAAGGTGATAAATTATTGATATCAAACAGCGAGGTGTGATATGTACGACAAAGATTGGGCAAAGGTTGATTTGAATACTGTGCCAAAACTAATAACAGAAGTACCCGGACCCAGGTCAAGGGAATACCACGACAGGGCTTCACAATATATGAAGGGGTATTCCAGCCAGGTCCGTTTGTTCCCGGTGGCATTTGAAAGCGGAAAAGGCTGCGTGCTAAGCGATGTGGATGGCAATGATTATATTGATTTTTCATCGGGGATTTATGTTACTGGACTCGGACACTGTCATCCTAAGATAAGCGAAGCAGTGGCATTGTATGCGAATAAGCTGATGAACTGCCATGATTTCACGACCAGGATAAAGATGGATCTGCTTGAGAAACTGGCTGAAGTCACCCAGGGAGACCTCAACGGAATACAGCTGTATGACTCGGGAACAACTGCTGTTGAAGCCGGGCTTCGCTGTGCTCGTGCGGCAACTGGTAAATTTGAGTTCATCTCATTCTGGAGGGATTTCCATGGTAAGACAATGGGCTCTGTAAGCCTTGCCATGGTTGACAGAACCCAGGGGATGAGAGCACCGGGATTCTACCAGGCTCCAAGACCCAACTGCTACAGATGTCCCTTCAAACTCAGGTATCCTGAATGCGACTGCCACTGCGTGGATTTCATTGAGAGTGTTATTGAAAATGAAACCACCGGTCAGCTTGCTGCCATTGTTCTGGAACCCATACAGGGTTGGAATGGTTCTGTAATTCCTCCTGATGAATTCATGCCAAGGCTCAGGACTTTGTGTGACAAATATGGAATCCTTCTCTTTGCAGATGAAGTACTGACGGGTATGGCCCGTACCGGTAAAATGTTCTGCATGGAACACTGGAATACAATACCGGATATAACCACCATTGGAAAAGGATTCGGGAATGGATTTCCCGTTACAGCCATGTGCATAAGCGATAAATACAAGGATGTAGTGGAAAACATAAGTGCTTCATCGAGTTACGGAGGAAACCCCATGGCCTGTGCGGCAGCCCTGGCATCCATTGAGGTGATCGAGGAAGAGAATCTTTGTGAACGTTCTGAACACCTTGGAAACATAATGCTTGAAAGAATGAAGAAGATAAAGGAAGACCACCCCATTGTCGGTGATGTACGCGGAAAGGGCTGCCTTCTTGCAATAGAACTGGTCAAGGACAGGGAAACAAAGGAAGCCTTTGAAGAGGCAGGAAAGCGTGTCTACCAAAAAGCCTTTGAAATGGGACTCGCCTGGGTACCTTCCAAGTCTACACTGAGGCTGTCACCACCTTTGATAATGGAGGACGGGATGGCACTCAAGGGCCTTGATATAATTGATGAAGCCATCGGCATTGTCGAGAAAGAATTACTGTAGGTACCGTTATGAAGAAACTCAATGTTGGGGTAATAGGATATGGTTTCATGGGAAAGACACATCTATATGGGTACAAAACACTGCCGCTGTATTACAAAGGACTTCCATATGCCATAAATCTTTCAGCCATTTGTTCCGGGTCCTACGAAAATGCCCTTAAGGCAAAGGAGGAAATGGGATTTGAAAAGGCTTATGAAACCGCTGATGAGATATTTGAGGATCCTTCAATAGATATTGTCAGCATATGCACACCCAATCATCTTCATTTCGGGCAGTTGAAGAAGGCCATATACAATGGAAAGAACATCTACTGTGACAAACCACTGACGGTGACTGCAGATGAGGCAAAGGAAATAGCTGCACTTGCCCGGGATAAAGGGATTGTGGCCCAGGTTGCATTCAACTACAGATTCCTGCCACCTATGCTTCGGGCAAAACAGCTGATAAGTGAAGGGAAGATAGGGAGACCCCTGTCCTTCAGGGCGGAATATCTGCACTCAGGTTCCATTGACCCGGACAAGGCAGTGGGATGGAAGCAGCTTGGAAAATTCGGCGGGGGTGTTATAGTGGACCTTGGGTCACATGTCTTGGATCTCATGTACAATCTGCTTGGAGAGTATCATTCACTTATAGCCGATTCAACAATCCTATATCCCAAAAGGAAGGACAAGTCAGGCAACATAATCACAATTGATGCAGAGGATTCCTTCATGATGATGGCAAGGATGGCCAATGGAAGCAAGGGCATAATCGAGGCCTCAAAGATTGCGACAGGTACCGATGACGAACTCAGATTTGAGATCCATGGGGACAAGGGTGCCCTGAGATTCAACCTGATGCAGCCGAATTACCTGGAATACTTTTCCACTGATGATCCGCAGATGCCATATGGCGGTGACAGTGGTTTCAAGCGGATAGCATGTGTCCAAAGGTATGAACAGCCGGGCGGTGGTTTCCCGAGTCCAAAGAATTCCATTGGCTGGCTCAGAGGTCATGTCCACAGTCTTTACAATTTCACTGAATCCGTATGGAAGGGAACATCTTCCTCACCCGACTTCAATGAAGGTGCATATATACAGCATGTTATGGAGAGAACCGCATTTTCAGCCCGTAATTCAACATGGGTCGAGGTTTAGTTCATGGAGACATCGGTAAGGCGCAGGGAAATACTTGAAAAGATCTCAACTGAGGGAAAGGTAAGGGTTGCTGACCTAAGTGAACGGTTCGGAACATCTGTTGTAACCATAAGGAATGACCTTGCTGAGCTTGAGAGGGAGGGCCTTCTGGAAAGAGTCCACGGAGGTGCCGTAGGAACATACAAGTCATATCTTGCCATGTCATTCAATGACAGGATGAATGTAAACCTTGAGGCAAAGGAAAGAATAGCAGATGAGCTTGGAAGGCTGATCCATCCGGGGGATACGATGATATTCAATGCCGGGTCAACAAGTCTTTTATGTTCCAGAAGATGCTTTTTGAAACAGGGCATATCAATTGTTACAAATTCCATTGTTATAGCAGGTGAAGCCAGGATGAACAAGGTCGAAAGGGTCATTCTGCTTGGAGGAATGCTTGACGGAGAATACCAATTCACATATGGGGATGATACAATAAATCATGTAAACAAATATATGGCGGACAAACTTGTTATGTCGATCGACGGCATCAGTGCATCCGGAGGGATTACAACACACCACCACAGTGAAGTGGAAGTGACAAGGGCAATGATGTCAAGGGCGGTTTTCAAGGTGGTTGTGGCTGATGGTTCAAAAGTAGGAAGAACCGGCTTTGCAGCAATTTGTCCGGTCAGTGAAATCGATCTGTTGATAACCGACGTCAGTGCATCACTGGAACAGGTGGCTGCACTTCGTAAGACTGGGTTGGAGGTTATGCGGATATAGGGGGGAATATGTCCATTTATTTCAGAGAAAAGACCTCACCGGAGATTGGTGAACTTGTAAAGAAAAACGCTCTTGTGATACTGCCTGTGGGAACCATAGAAGAACATGGACCTCACTTGTGTGTGGATGCAGATGTGAGCATTGCAGAAGATATTTCCCGTGAAATCGGCGAAATGATGAAGAATGAAATTCCACTTGTTGTAATGCCTGCCGTCTGGAGCGGTTATACTGCAGCTGAGCTTCGGAGGTGGCCTGGTACCATCATTGTTGGAACAAGGACATTTGCCGATATGGTCAGCGATGTCTGCCGTTCACTGATTGATATGGGTTTCCGTAAGATAATGATGGTCGACTGCCATGGACAGCATAAACCTCTTCTTAATATGGTATGCAAGGAAGTAGCCGATGATACGGGCGTTTATATGACCATAACAGCTCCGGTCGTCTTTTCAAGAAAGGCATATGAGGAGCACAGGAAGACGGAACAAGGCGGTTCGTGCCATGCCGGGGAATGGGAAACTTCAGTCCTCCTTTACTATAACAGACCGGTTCATATGGAAAAAGCTCCGTCCTCCGATGCCCTGAGATATCATTCCGACAATGTTGCAGGGGATGCGACAAGGGGAAGCCAGAGGGTGGTATGGTCAACATGGGGTATCCAAAGGAGCGAGTCAGGAGTGTATGGAGATCCCACTACTGCTACTGCCGGACTTGGAAAGATCATTGTAGAGGAAATAAAGGCAGGATACAGGGAGTTCATGCTTGAATTCTATAATCATGACAGGGACAGGGTTTAGGTAATTGATTCAATGAAAGACACATCGGTCATACTCGGACTTGACGTTGGAACAACATGCTGCAAATGCATGGCCTTTGATGCAGGGCTTAATCTGCTTGCCGAGTCATCCGTTGAGTATGGGTTGGTTCATGGTGGGGACGGCAGGGTTGAACAGGATCCTGATGTTTGGTGGGGTGCAGCCCTTGAAACCATCAGGCGGACAGCTGCCCTGTCAATGAAACATGGACCGGTGAGGGGTATAGGAGTCAGTTCCCAGGGGATTTCCTTTGTCCCGGTTGACCTTGATGGAAACCATCTGATGAATGCAATGACCTGGCTGGACATGAGGTCAGCGGAGCAGTGTGATGACCTGAAAAGGTCCATCGATGAGAAGGATATTTTCAAGAAGACCGGAAAGAGAATAAATCCTGCCTATTCATTGCCAAAAATGATATGGCTCAAGGATAATCTGCCCGGGATTTATAAGAAAACCTTTAAATTCCTGACGGCCCACGATTATATAATCGGAAGATTATGCAAAAACTTTGTTACAGAGGACAGCCTTGCTGCCGGAACAATGGCCTATGATATAAATGAAAAAAGATGGGATCCTGAAATCCTTGGGTATGCAGGGATTTCGGTGGAAAAGCTGCCTGATATCAAAAGATCAGGGTCAGGGGCAGGATATCTTGATAAAGAGGTTGCAGCGAATACAGGTCTATTTGAGGATGTTCTTGTTTCAACCGGAGGGCAGGACCAGAAATGTGCAGCCCTGGGTGCCGGGCTTTCCTATGATTGCATTACGGTTTCGATAGGAACATCATGTGCAATAACCGCTCTGTTTGATGCACCGGTATTCCCATCTGACATGAGTCTGCCATGTTTTCCATACATAGATGGAAAAAGCTGGGTACTTGAAGGGTTTGGTTCTACGGCAGGAGTGTCACTGAAATGGTTCAGGGATAATGCAGGCAAACATTCATACCGGGAAATCGATGAAGGAATCAGGGCATTGTATGATTCTGACCGAATTCCTGACAATGTACTCTTTTTCCCTTATCTTGGTGGTACGGCTTCCCCTGAATGGTATGATGCAAAGGGAGGCGGATTTCTGGGAATCACATTGGATACCGGAAATTTCAACATGGCTGCTGCAGTCCTTGAGGGAGTGGCATTCACTATTAAATCCAATATATTGAAGATGGAATCCCTGGGCAGGACATTCAGTGAAATTTCCATTTTCGGGGGCGGCGCCAAAAGTGATGTGTGGCTTAAACTCATAGCAGATATAACGGGAAAACAGGTAAGGAAGGCATATCTTGAAGAAAGTGCATGCCTGGGTGCAGCCATGATGTGCATGAAGGCTATGGGTGTCAGTGATATTAAGCTTCCTTCCAAAGAAAGATTTATAAAACCCAACCCGGACAAAACCGTATTGTACGAAAAAAAGTACCAAAGGTACAGGGAACTTGCGGATAGAATTTATGGTGGTGAACTATGAAAACAGGATTTCTTGCAGTCGGACACAGGGATTATACAAATGAAGTGGCATTTAAAAAGACAGCAGAAGCTGTTGCTGCCCTTATAAATGCAGGCATTGACGTTGTTTTTGACGGAGCTGTTCATACGGACATCAAGGATGCTGCAGCCGCTGCGGCAGGGCTCCTTAAGGAGAAAACAAGCAGTGTTATAATTTTTCCCTCCACATGGGTTGAATGTCCTGTCGCGATGGCGACAATTACTGAGATTGAGCATATACCATTTGCCTTATGGGGCATGGGAATGTTTGACCATGAAGGCAGAAGGGAGTCAACGGGTTCTTTTGTTTCCCTGGCCATGCTCACAGGTGCATTCAAAAAAATGCAGTACTGTCACGAGGTTTTCACTGGAAATCCTGATGATGAAGGAACTTTGGCGAAAATCAGGGCTTTTACCGGGGCGGCTTCGGCACGTTACAGATTGAAAAGAAGTCTGATCGGTTTGGTGGGATACAGCTCCATGGGAATCTATACAGGTATGTTTGATGCTCCGATGCTAAGGAGAAAGATTGGCCCGGAGGTTTTGCAGACAGACTCATATACCATTGTGAATATGATGAATGATGTTACTGCAGATGAACTTGAAGAAGCACGTGCAATCCTTCTCGGCAAGGCATCCATTGATCCAAAGGTAGAGGATGCATCAATTGAAAAATCACTGAGGATGTATTGTGCCCTTCAAAAGTGGAGCGACGGTCTTGATGCAATAAATGTGAAATGTCAGTATGAATTCTCAAAGGAACTTGGCATGACAGCATGCGTACCTCTTTCAATGCTGGCAGGAAACGGCCTGGTTGCTTCCTGTGAGGGAGACATTCCATGCACAGTCTCAATGCTTGCACTCAGGTATCTTTCAGGGGGAATCCCGGCATATGGTGATGCACTGGATGTCAGCAGTGAAGGCATTGTGAAGTTTTCACCCTGCGGGATAATACCTTATGAGCTTGGTTCCGGTGAGAGGACTGTCAGGAACTTCATGCCTGGTTATGGCTTTGAAGGCATACAGAACAGTTTTGTCTTCAAGGAGGGAACCATCACATACCTTAGGATAGCAGAGGACATGGATGGTTATCATTTCATATATGGAAAGGGAACCGGATTGCTCACAAAACTCAGACAGGGTTATATGCCGGCACTAGATGTCAGGCTTGAAATTCCTGCGGAGGGCTTCATCAGAGAGCTTTCAGGCCAGCATTATGCGTTTTGCTATGGAGATTATACAGAGGAATTGAAGATGCTGGAGAAAATATATGGATGCGGATAAACCAAGAAAAAATGTGGTCATAACGGGAAGTACCCGCGGTATCGGTCTTGAAATGGCAAGGCAGTTTCTTTCGCGCGGATGCTGTGTAACAATTTCTGGTCGGGGACTTGAACTTTCGCCGGTAACCAGGAAAATTCTGGATGATTTCCAGGATAAATATATCTATGTCCCCTGCAATGTTCAGAAAAAGGCTGATCTGCAGAATTTATGGGATGTATCGTCTGCGAAGTGGGGAAAGATTGACATATGGATAAACAATGCCGGGCAGAATACTCCCCATGTATTTTCATGGGAGACGGAAGAAGATATTACAAGGCAGGTCGTTGAGACAAATATAACAGGTATGATATTGGGGTCCCAGATAGCGGCAAGCGGTATGTTGAAGCAGGGCAGCGGAGCAATCTACAGTATGGAGGGGCTTGGTTCCAATGATATGATCCAGGAGAAGACCATCCATTATGGAATGACAAAACGGGCTCTTACATACTATATGAAAGGTCTTGCGAAGGAACTGAAAGGTTCGGGAGTCATTGCAGGAAGGCTTTCACCCGGTATGATGCTCACAGATTTCATAACAAAGGACCATGAAGGAAAACCGGCAGAGGTAGTAACAAATGAAAACTTCAGGAAGGTGTTCAACATTCTAGCCGACAGGCCTGAAACAGTGGCGGCATATCTGGTGCCCGGAATGCTTTCAAACAAGAAGAATGATGCACATATTGTCTGGCTTACCGGATTCAAGGCTGCCCTTCGCTTTATGAAAGCACCTTTTTCAAAAAGGAAGCTTATATAAAGACGGCGGATTGCTCCGCCGTCTCCATCCCGCTTCAGGCCGGGACCACCTCTCTATTCAATTTTACCAAATCGAATCACCTCCTTTATGAAGATTCCGTGCACGTCATGTATAAATTATATACCTGCCGGGAGGCTTTCAAACATCAAGAATACCTATATCTGTTTTATACCTGCAATGACCTCCTTGTACTGGGGAAGCCAGTCCTCCTGAGCAACAAGCATCTCGTCGGTGAGTTTCCAGATTTCCGGTGGGTTCAGTACGGCTCCTGTCAGGGGATCCATCATCATGGCCTGCTTAAGCAATCTTACATCACCTGAAACAGCTGCCCTGACGGCGAGTCTTTGTACATCAATGCTCTGCTGGCACACTGCCGCACACCCTAGTGGAAGGTCGCCCACTATTGGAATGTTGATTCCGTTTGCGTCAATGTAGCCGGGTACTTCTACTATTGCGTCCTCCGGCAGATTTGTGATGCATCCTCCGTTTCTGACATTGAAATGGCCTCTGTAGACCCTGCCCGTTTCCAGGCCTTCGATTATAAATGAACCATGTTCATGGCTTCTGGTTGAATAATCATATTTGTTGGGTTCCTTTTCCATCATTTCAGGGAACTCACGGTCGTATGAATCCTTGCGCTCACGGCACTGGCGCAGATATCCACCGGGTTCTCCATCAATCCAGACACCAAGGTCAATCCAATCCATGATTTCATCATGCCTTTTCCGGTACCAGGCAACATATTCACTAAGGTGCCCGTTGGACTCAGTGCTGAAATATCCGAACCGCTCCATCATATCTATACGTACTTTTTCAGTCCTTGAATATTTTTCATGCTTTTTCAGAGCGTCCAGGAGAAGGGGATTCATGTCCTTTCCCTTGTGCCTGATACTGATATACCAGGTCTGATGGTTTATGCCTGCACATATTATATCGACTTCTTCCTTCGGAAGACCGAGGGCATCGGCAATCAGTCCATGGCCACCCTGGACTCCGTGGCAAAGACCGAGGGTTCTGACCCCTCCATACTCATTGGCTGCCCAGGTCATCATGGCATTTGGATTGGCGTAGTTAAGCATGAGTACATTCTCTGAGGAAACTTCCCTGATGTCCTTGCAAAGGTCGAGTATGAAAGCAATTCCGCGCTGTCCGTACATGATACCTCCGGCACACAGGGTGTCGCCCACACACTGGTTCACTCCATATTTCATGGGGATATCAACATCGGTTTCAAAGGCTTCAAGCCCACCGATCCTTACGGTATTTATTACATAATCGGCATCCTTCAGTGCAAGACGGCGATCAAGGGTTGATGTAATCTTTAAATCCAGCCCATTCCCGGCGATATCACGCTCACACAACCGGGTTACCATGCTGAGGTTTTCCTCATCGATATCCATGAACCGGATATCAATGTCCCTGAGTTCCGGTACGCTCAGGATATCCGTCAGAAGACGCCTTGTGAATCCGATGCTTCCTGCTCCAATGAATGCAACTTTGATAGCCATATCAATACCCCCGTATATTTGCTGCAACCATTGTATCGCTGTAATATCAGCAATTCAACCGCTCTTTGCATCTCACCCCCAATAATCACACCTGGTGTAAATATCGTCCGGTTAGAAAAATAACAAAACGATAATTACCTCTGGTGTAAATATCGTCAGGTTAGAAAAATAACATAACGATAATCACGACAGGTGTGAATATTTACACCAGGTGTGATTATTTGCGGGGGGATGGAATTGCAAAGAGGGATGGTGATAGTTATAATGGAAAATGAGAAGTTGAAACGGGACAAGTGGAAAATAATCAAGTTAGGAATTTCTTATGCAGGACAACAGAATCAACATGTTCCAGGCCGGAATTATATTCAGTGTATCAGTTGTACTATTTATAGCCTATTCTATACTGGGACCACTGTTTTTCAAGAATTTCTATATTTCAGGAACGGTTGGTGAAGTTGTACCGATCCTGTTGCCTTCATTGGTGGGAATAGCAATATTCCGGAAAAATCTGAAGGCTTCTCTAAGGTTGAATGGTTTCAGGATATCGGATGCAGTGCTGGTGGTGATAATAACCCTGTTCTTCATGCCGCTCAATCTTGCAGCAAATGCATTCAATATGTGGCTTGTGCGAATAATATTCGGACAGAACATTACAGTAGAGATTCCCGTAGCTGAAACCAGCGGTGAACTGATTGTCAGCATACTTGTAATAGGTCTTGCGGCGGCTGTATGTGAGGAAGTTCTTTTCAGAGGCATCCTTCAAGGGAGCATGGAAAAACTGGGCAAAGCCGGAATGTTCATAATAGTATCAGTGCTTTTTGCTGCATTCCATTTCAACATAGAGCATTTCCTGGGGGTCTTCATTCTATCAATACTGATTGGATTCATTGTTTACAGGACGAACTCTCTGTACATGGGAATGCTCGCTCATTTTACAAACAATGCAGCAGCCGTAATCATTTCATTCTTTGCAAACAAGGTGCCTGAGGAAATCATTGAACAGAGTCTGATGGGAGCTGAATCTGTCCCGGGTATCGTGGAATATGTGATACTTGGTGTGATTGTAGTATTCTCTTCCACCATAGCAGGAATACTTATTTATGCTTTGTACAAGAATACCGAGGGCAGAAAAGCACAGATTGAGTTGTCGGGTAGAGTCGAATCGCGTGATATAGTATCATTTTTCCCGGGAATCATCATAATGGCAGGTATGTTCCTTTTCACCATAGCCTTGTATTTCCTCTATGATTTCCCGGCTTTTTAACACAAAAACCGAGAAGTCTCCTTCCTCTAAGCTACCTTAATCACGATAGT
>DAINQB010000018.1:0-38202 GCA_036743175.1 Bacillota bacterium
TGTGTAACCCCTGTGCGGTATATCAGATAATCCCAGGGAGTAAACCACAGGCCCTTCTTCCCCACCAGCTTTACTTGACATATTCCCGAAAAGATATTTCCAAGAAGTTCCAGCCGCCTGTTGGTTTCCTCTTTGTTGTATATTACAACCGCTTCCTTCATTTTGAAAATATCTTCCGGTTCATTTATGACCGGTAAGAAGTGATGGGAATTTATGTGTCCGGAACGAATGATTTCTTCCCTGTTTGCCAATCCGAAATTTGAGTCATAAACCACTGCAGGGCATTCAATCACATTGAGGAAAACCATATCTCCGGGGAAATGCTCAATCTGATAAATATCCCTTCTGAGTTTTTCTTCAATAGATTTTAAAAACCAGTCATCACATTGCAGGGTTAGTTCTTCCCTGTCAGAAAATTCAGACCAGGGCACCTGATAAATGCAAACCGGAGACCTTGTCACCTTGAGGTCATTGATATCCCTCCAAAGTTTTGCCCTAACGGCATTGTCCATGCCTTCAATGAGGTTTTTCCTTTGGATTGCCAGCTCTCTCAGAATTTCCTGATCTTTGCTCATAAGTTCCCCCAATTTGCGTATACCGGTATTATCTCAGATGTCTTTCAGCAAGGCAACCTCAGTTATTTGTTCCCATTATACTTGTGTGTTCCTCAGTTAATAAGAACAATCCCCTTTGCTCCCCTGAGATACAAACTACCGTCTTTTTTCCTAATCAATTCATATGAATCCCCGGCTCTCACAACGGAATCCCCTTCATCCGGCACAAAGGGTACGGCTGGCATAATCTTGTAAATGGAATCGAAGCTACCCAGGTCGCTCCACTCAATATCCATTGGAACCACTGCAACTTTGCTGCTCTTTTCAAGGATGCCCCTGTCAATCGATATACCATTACCTATCCTTCCAAATATCTCAAATAATCCGCCGCCTTGCGAAAAGGCATTGTAGATATCGGTCTCAAAACGCTTTACCTCATCCAGAAAAACCGCCCGTTTGAACATGAAAATCCCTGCATTCCATAAGTATCCGCATCCAATATATTCAACTGCGGTTTTCTCATCAGGTTTTTCCCTGAAACTACGGACAGAATAACCATTCCCATGTGGCTCACCGGGTTGGATATATCCATATCCCGTTTCAGCATACAAAGGCCTTATGCCAAATGTCACCAGGGATTCTGAAGCCAGCCTCTTTGATTCATGCAGGATTCCCATAAATGCATCATTGTCACCAATATAGTGGTCAGCAGGCAGAACCGCTATGATATCTCCATTTTGCACGTCAGGTTGCATGACCCCTGCCATTATGGCCGGGAGTGTGTTTCGGGCTGCAGGTTCCCCCAATATATTTGACTTCCCTGCACTAACCCCAAGGGAATTAATCTGGTCTTCAACATTGGTGATATATCGCTCATTGGTTACTATGTAGATGTCCTCAGCTTCTGAAACCATAAGAGCCCGTTCATAGGCACATTGAAAAAGACTTCCGCCAAAGCGGTCAAATCTGATGAACTGTTTTGGATTTTCCGGTGAACTGAGAGGCTGCAGCCTTTTTCCTTCACCACCGGCAAGTATGATTGTAATCAATCCCTTATAATCCCCCTGTAGATTCCCTCTGTAAGGGATGCTGCCTCATCCCAGCTGTAATATTCATCCAAGGCCCTCATTTTATCATCATCGAATGGTTTAAGCCCTTTTTTAAGAATTTCCCTTACTATTTCCTCAAGCTGTTCTCTAAGGACATCAGAATTGTATGCATCAGTCACCCAGCCGATACCAAATCGCCTTACAGGTTCCGCCATCTCACCTACATCGTTTACAATGACATTCTTCCCCATTGCCAGTGCCGACAGAAGAAGTCCGCTCTGTGATATCCGCTGGTAGGGCATGACAATCACATCACTGGTTTCCATCCAGGCCGTGAATTCGTCATCACCCAGTTTCCCATCTAAAAATGTAATGTTTGTACCTTCGGTCTCCGGTTTGAATCCCAGTCTGTTCACGCCGGCAACCACCAGATGAATGCCTGCTTCTGTAAGAAGGAACTCCGAGGATAACCATGCCTTTAGCAAAATATCAGTACCTTTGTAACCTTCCATATATCCCAGGCTCGAAAAGACAATACGGTTGACCTTTTCAAATTCGAGAGAACAGGAGGGATAGGCATCGCTGAGCTTCAGCAAACCATGGTTTATGAAGGATACATTTGAAAAACCATATGTGCCAATCTCCTTTTGCGCTTTACTTGTGTGAACTATTATCTCATCTGCAGCCTTCATAAGTCTCAGATAGGCCTTCTTCCTTCTGTTTTCCATATTGTGAGTGAAAGTATCATGGGATGTATATATAAAGCGGATTCCCCGGAATTTCTTTAGATATGTAAAAACCATGCTGTCAAGGACCGGCATCCTTGACCATTGGAGATGAATAATTCCGGCCTTGAATGATTTAGCTAATCCTAACAGCCTTAACTGGGATATCAAATAACTGGCTCCCTTGAAAATTGGATTGCTTATATCTGAATATCCATAAATTCTACTTGTTCTGCAGCCCGGATTCTGAGTCAGTTTCCTATTGGCTGCATACAGAACCTCGGAACGATTGAATCTATTCAGCAAGTTCCTGTCATATATCGCCAGATTATTATAGGACATGGGGTCGTTGAAAATAACCCGGCATCTGATTCTGTTGAAGAATTCAAGATATTTCTCAGTTATCCTCAGATAATCAAAGTTATGGACTGCCTTATGTTTCATGTCTTCAAGGTATCCGGCATCCGGATAGTTATCTTTAAGAGCCAGCAGGCAATCCGCCAGTGCATCACTGTCAGTTGAAGGAGAGAAATAAAAAGCACTTTCAAAGGTAACCTCACGCAGGGCTTCCTGTGTGGATGAGACAACAGGAACCTTATTGATCAGTGCTTCCACCGACGGCATTCCGAATCCTTCATATTCAGATGCAGTAACATATGCAAATGCATCGACCATCAGTTCTGAGAGTTCATCATTTTCCACATAACCCAAAAGCTTTACGGAATCCCCGAGTTCCAGCGATGCAATCAGATCTTCGATTTCAATTGGATCATATAGGTTACCGACCATCAGCAGAGGCATTCCAATTCGATCCCTGACCAGTGCATAGGCTTTTATAATGGTATCCGCGTTCTTATGCCGAAATCCTATGTTTACTGCCAGAATGTGACTTCTTGCAGATTTTCTTTCCAATGGGCATGCTTTTATTGGGTTTGATATGCATTCAACCTTATCAGCAATATCCGGGTAATATTTGATGATTTCTTTTCTATCAAACTCTGAAATCGCAATAATATGGTCACGAAGCCTGAAATCCAGCCAGTAGAATATCCGGTCCTTGATCCTGGTCTTCAGATCAAAATTAGAAGGCCTTGACCTGAACTGAACATCATGGGGTAAAACCACGGTGGGTATGGAAAACCTGGATAATCCTGTGTAATACATTGGGAAAAAGAGAACATCAGCATCCTTGATGTGTTTTTGGAAAAAGAAGGTTCTCAATAGGAAACTCCTGGCAAAACCGAATCTTCTCCACCGCTTATAGGTAATTATCAAGGCTCCGGGTGCAAGTGACCGGGCTTTTGGAACAAAGTCTTCATAGCAGAAAAGAACCAAAACTGTTTCCGGTTCAACTGCAGCAATACCCTCAAGGATATTGCAAATCACCTGCTCCTTGCCGCCTTTGTAAGTTGCTCCGAAACTTGTAAGGTCAATTGCTATCTTCATCAGCCTCTACCAATCCAATAAGACATGAATGTATTTTGTCAGCTATTATTCGTGGATTATATTCTTCAAGAATCCTGTCCTTTATTGCACTCAACCGCCCATCAGGATACTCCATTTCCAGGACTTCTAAAATCCTTCCTGCCAGAATCTCTTCGTTTTCAATATCTCCGAAATACTCAGCCAGACCAAGGGTTGACTCCCTCATGACCGGGATATCAGAAACCAGAACCTTCCGTTCGAAAAGCATAGCCTCCAAAGGAGTCATTCCAAATCCTTCGAACATGGTCGGGCTGATAAATAAATCAGTATTGCTATATAGATAATTCCTCTGTGCGGAAGAAATATAACCGGTGAAGATAATTCGGTCGCTCCCTGCGCTTATATTATCCACCTCATCCCATTCACTGTTTCCGATAAGAATAAGATTGTGCTCAATCCTGTCCTTGATCAAGTTGAAAGCCTTTACCAATGTATGGATGTTTTTATGATAACGAAGAGAATTGACACAAAGAATAAATGGCTTTTTCACTTCAAACTTCTCATAGTCGCTTGTATCAATGTCGATGGGAACCGGAACTACCCTGACTTTGCTGAGAAACTCCGGATAAAATTCTTTGAAGTGATTTTTGTTTTCAGTGGAGCTGGTGACTATCAGGCCTGCATTTTTCATCATGGCATCGTGTTTTTTTTGGGTCAGCCTGAACTTTGCTTTTTTCATGTAATCGGGGAAAAAACGGTGATATAAATCAAGTACCATGAGGGCATATGGATACTTCCACCGTGTTCTGATAGTAATACAGTTGTATGGTTGAAAGACAATGGAAGGTTCTATATGCCTGACAGCCTTTGGAACAATGAACTGATTCAAAAACCACATATTCAAAAAATAATAGAACTTCTCGAACATCCTGGGGAGTTTAAACTGTTTGCCATAGCTGTAAGTCCTGATATTCGGGTATAGATCATGCAACTGATCAGCCACAAGCTCATTTACAACAAATACATATTTATCACCCAAAGAAAGCTCCATGAGACCTTTGACAATGTTCAATTGATGCTGCCCAAGTCCTGTAACAGTGCCAATATCCTCAACAGCAGACATAATAAATGCGATAATCATGCAATATTTCTCATTTCATTTACTCCATAGAATTTTATCATAACCCCCCGAAAAAATCAGCAAATCAAACCTTAAAACCCAAATTTTCTAATTTCACCTCCGGGGTAAAATTAGAGTTTTTTAACTTTTACCCCGGAGGTGAATGTTAAATTTTTTCACTTTTACCCCAGAGGTAAAAGTGAAAAAATAAAAAGGGAATAGGGTCGGGAGGGGGGTCAGATGCCTTTGAAGATGATGCCGCGGTCAGCCAGGTTTCTGCATATCCTTTCTACGTACATCGAGTTGTCGTTACCTCCGAAGTTCAATTCTGCATTGATGTCTGTCGTTACTTCTTCACCGGTCCAGATTGTAAGGATATCGGGAGGGTTTGCTATTGTCTTTATCAGTTCGATGTCATATGAGGTCAGTTCAATGGCAGTCAGTATCAGTATCATACCGGAATCCAGCATGATGTTGATGATTTCAGCAGTTCTTCTTATATGTTCTTCCCTGTTCTTCTTGTTACGGTTCTTTATGTCTGCATCAACTCCGTATACAACTGAGCCCATACCTATGAAATAGACAAGTTCACCATTCTGGAACAGCACTTTTTCCAGTTCCCTGGCAAGGGTTTTCTTTCCGGACTGTCTTGGCCCGGTTATAATAATAAGAGATGGTCTCTGCTTGTATCTGTATGCCCTGTCCTCCCGGCTAATTGAGCTCTTAATCCAATTGGTGTTTCTTATCATTACCTGATGACGCACATCTGAAAGTTCATCTTCCATGCTGCCGGTAATTATTCCACCGCCGGAAATTTCATATCCGTCTATCAGCACAAACCTGCTTGTTGCAGCCAGCTCATCCGTAAGGTCAAAGGCAACAGGCTTTTTCAGGGAAATTATGCATTCCGCAACCTCATGCCGCTCAACCATTTCCTTTTTCTCACTGTTCAGGTTGGAGGCATTCATGACCCTTCCAATCTTTTCAAGGGAACACTCAACCTTCGCAGTACCTATCTTGATGAAGTACCGCTTATTCTGAGAAAAAGGCTCCTTGCCAAGCCAGAACACATTGGTTCTTAGTTTTGCCGCCACAGCCGGTGCTTTTTCATCACTCCTGGAGGCAATCTCCCCCCTTGTAATGAATATCTGGTCCGTCAGAGTAAAACCTGCGGAATTCCCCGCAATTATTTGTTCCGGTTGTACCGTATTGAATGACTCGATGGTCCTGACACTGCTCCGTTTGCCTGATGGGTAGAATGTAACCGAATCGCCCACCGCCAGACTGCCTGTCTCAACGGTTCCTGCAACAATCCTGCGGTTATCGTTGTTCATCGTGAACTTATAGACATCCTGGACCGGCATTCTAAAAGGCATATCAGCGGGGAGTCCTTCGCTGTTGAATGAGTCAAGCTGCTCAAGTACAGTCAGCCCGGTGTACCAGGGCATTTTTTCTAAACCCAATGACGCCACATTGTCACCCATCATTCCGCTTACGGGTATGAATGACTGGGCGGATATATTAACCTTCCTGAGAAACCTGGAATACTCAGAAACTATGCTCTCATAAACATCGCGGCTGTAGTCTACAAGGTCCATCTTGTTTATGACAACGGCAACCTGTCTGATTCCAAGCATTGAAAGCAGGTAACCATGCCTGTTTGAGTTCTCCATTACTCCTTCGTCAGCCGCAATAACCAACAGGGCAGCCTCTGCCCTTGCGGCTCCGGTGACCATGTTCTTCAGAAATTCAATGTGTCCCGGAGCATCAATGATTATGTAATTCCTTTTCTCAGTCGAGAAGAAACACCTTGCGGAATCTATTGTAATTCCCTGAGCCTGTTCATCCTTCAGGGCATCAAGAAGAAAGGCATATTCGAATGGTTTGGAGTTTCTGCGGCAGTTCTCCCTGACCTGTTCAAGCTTACCCTCAGGCAGTGAATTTGTATCAGCAAGCATCCTTCCTACAACTGTACTCTTGCCATGGTCGACGTGTCCGACCACTACGATATTCATATCATCAAGGGTTTTACATATATCCATCTTTTCTAAGCTCCTCCAGTCCGCCTCCGTCTTCCTTGTCCTGTTCCCTGCCGGACCTCTCGGCAATGTTTCTGAGCTTTCCGCTCTTCAGCTCTTCTATGATATCGGCAACGTTTCCGGCGGATGACTGAATGGGACTTGTACATGGCTCACAACCAAGTGACCTGTATCTGATGCCCTCACCCTGGTCATAATAAAGGGAAACCGTAGGTATGCCTTCCTTTTCAATATATTCCCATATATCCACTTCAGTCCAGTCAAGCAGAGGATGTATCCTTACATGGGTCCCGGGCGCAAAATCCGTCTTGTACTGGTTCCAGAACTCGGGCGGCTGGTCTCCTACATCCCAGTCATTGTTCCTGTCCCTGGGTGAAAAGTACCTCTCCTTGCTCCTGCTTCCCTCTTCATCTGCACGCACTCCCACAATAACTCCGGTATACGGCTCTCTGTTTGTATCGATGTCATATTTTCCGGTACCATGATTCATACGGTATCTGGGCCATTCACCACTCAGTGTATTCTTCAATGCCTCACTTTTAAGAAGCCTGCAGCACTCAATTCTGCTGCACTTTCCGTTTGGATATGTAAAACCTTTTTCAAGGATCTCCTTGTTCTGCCCATAAACCATATCAAGGTTGTATTCAAGTGCAAGCCTGTCCCTGTATTCAATCATTTCCTTAATTTTGTAGGATGTATCGACATGGACCAATGGAAATGGTACATGCCCGAAGAAAGCCTTTCTCGCAAGCCAGAGCATGACGGTGCTGTCCTTGCCGATTGACCACAGCATGCACAGCTGTTTGAACTGACTGTATGCTTCCCTCAATATGTGAACCGACCGTGCTTCCAGTTTTTCAAGATGATCCATAATTGTCTCTGCTCTCCGAATTTATTCAACTTATATACTACCATCATGCATCTGTATTATTCAACTTCCATGCCAAAAGTCTCAGCCTGCCGCAATCTTATTTAGAACACTCACATTTACCTTTCCTGTTCGGCTGCTTCAATGGCTCTTTCCATTACCTGATCCATGTCATAATATCTGTATTCAGCCAGTCTTCCTCCAAAGATATGTTTTGTTTCCATATCCGCCAGTTGCCTGTATCTGTTATATGTCTCCGTGTTGCTTTTGTCATTTACCGGGTAGTATGGTTCCCTGCCCTCTTCCCATTCAATTGGATATTCCCGTGTAATAACCGTATTCGGCTGGTTGCCTTTCAAAAAATGCTTGTGTTCCACTATCCTGGTATATGGAGTTACCGTGTCTGTATAATTGACCATGGCATTCCCTTGATAATTTTCTACATCAAGGATGCTTTGTTCAAATCTCAGGCTCCTGTATCTGAGATGCCCGAACCTGTAACCGTAGAATTCATCGATCATACCGGTATAAACTATTTTATCTGCCATACCATCCCACTCGCTTCTGTTTTGCAGATAATCGGACCCAAGAGCAATTTCGCAGCCTTCAAGCATCCTTTCGATAATCCTGGTATATCCTTCTGCCGGAATGCCCTGGTAAAGATCATTGAAATAGTTGTTGTCATATGTAAATCGGACCGGAAGCCTCCTGATTATGAAGGCAGGCAGTTCCCTTGCAGACATTCCCCACTGTTTTTCCGTATATCCTTTTATGAGTTTTTCATATATCTCACGACCCACCATCGACAGGGCCTGTTCCTCAAGGTTTTCCGGAGATTTCCCTAGATATGGCTTTCTCTCTTCCTTTAATTTAGTTTCCGCTTCCTCCGGAGTTACTACCCCGAACAATCGATTGAATGTGTTCATATTGAAGGGAAGGTTATATATGACCCCTTTATAATTGGCTACAGGAGAAAATGTAAACGGCCTGAATTCGGCAAGCCTGTTCACATATTCCCAGATTTTCCTGCTGTTGGTATGGAATATATGAGGGCCATATTTATGAACATATATGTTTTCAGTAAGTTCCGTGTATACATTGCCACCGATATGGTTCCTTCGCTCAACCACCATGCATGACCTGCCTCTCCGGGTCATTTCATGTGCAAAGGTCGAACCGAAGAGTCCGGAACCTACGATAACGTAATCATACTTTTTCATACATTGAATCCGTCAGTCTTCTGACTGCATCCCTGAAGAACCAACCTTTACTGAGTCTGGATGAATATTCAAGGACATTTTTCCTCATCCGGTTGTAATCGTATTCACTCATATTACTGATTATCCCGCTTATTTCCCTAAGATTGTCAACCGCAAATCCCAGGTTGTTTCCTTCGATTAATTCTGCCATTGCCGCTTTCTTCCAGATGATTACAGGAAGGCCTGCAGCCAGATAAAGGGATGTCTTGCTGGGGCAGTTGATTTCAAGATATTTCCCTATTTCGTGGGAACATGTGTCTATGCTGTGGCCATCCCATACCAGACCGAAACTACCTTCAATCACATGTATTATCTCTTCCGATGGAGCGCTGCCCATATACCTTACATCCGGGCTGTCTGATTCAAATTCGGGTCTTCCGTAAAGATTGAACACAGTCCCCGTTCCAACCTTCCCAAGCTCATTGATGAAGCCGGCTTTTTCAGGCATGAGGTTACCTGCAAATATCACTTGATTGGTCAGTTTCCTTTCCCTGGAATCCGGATTGAAGTCAGAAAGATAATCAAAGATATTAATCAGTTCGACCTTTTGATTCCAATGTACCCGTTCCCTGTATTTCCTCAGCATGGGTTCCGTATGAAGTATGAGGCCATCCGCAATTCTAAGTATGTCCCATTCGCCTATGTACATATCATCGCTTCTTCTGAAAGTATCTATATCTATTGCCATCATCATGACCTTTATATTCTTTGCCCATTTGAGAATTCTGAAGAAGAGATATATGATCCTGGTCTGTTTACCGGCAAACGGAAGAGGGACCTGGAAGAATATAAGTGAATTTCTTTTTGGTTTTGCAAATATCCCAAGAAGGTCTGAAAGAAGGATTGCTATCTGTCTCAGATTTTTCAATCGTCCCTTCAGGTACCTTTTCCTTATGACAAGAGGCAGGAAACCCATGGCAGCGGCCATTTCATTGATGTCAGCCCTTGCCTTTGTTGCGGCGTTGTACTCCTCTTCAAAGTGTGTGTGAATTATGTATTTGTTCATCCTACTTCATCCCGTTGTATTCAATATACCAGTCAACAAACCTGCCAAGCCCTTCCTCCAATGTTACCGACGGACTGTAGCCCAGATCCGTGAATGAATTCGATATATCAGCAGTAGTCTTAATAACGTCACCTTTTTGCATGCCCATGTTTATCTTTATGGCTTCCTTTCCGATTTTTTTCTCCAATATGCTTATGAAATCCATAAGATTCACAGGTCTGTTGTTTCCAAGATTGTATACCTCACATGACAATGTGCTTCCTTTTTTCTCTATGACGGAAATTATTCCGTCTACAATATCATCGATATATGTATAGTCCCTTTCCATGTTGCCGTTGTTGAATACTTTTATGGGAGTTCCCTCATATATTCCTTTTGTGAAAAGGAAATATGCCATATCCGGTCTTCCCCAGGGTCCATAGACCGTGAACAGCCGCAGTCCGGTTGCGGGAATATCATAGAGCTTGTAATATGAATGTGCCATCAGTTCATTCGCCACCTTTGTAGCTGCATAAAAACTGACAGGGCTGTTTACATTCTCTTCCGTAGAATACGGGTAGTTGGTGCTTCCCCCATATACCGAACTGGATGATGCATAAATCAGCCGTTTGATCCTGCCGGCCCTGCAGCCTTCGAGGATATTGAAAAAACCCACAAGATTCGAGTCAACGAAGGTCTTTGGATTTTCAATTGAATACCTTACACCAGCCTGTGCGGCAAGATTGATGACATAATCAAAACAAGCTCCTGAAAAGAGCTCCTTCACCATGTTACCATCAGATATATCCATTTCACAGAAATCAAATTTCACATAGGATGCAAGTTGCGAAAGCCTTGCTTTTTTAAGCTGTAAGCTGTAGTACCCGTTCATGTTATCCACACCGGTTACTGACACACCAAGATCAAGGAGTTTTCTGCTCACGCTGTAACCGATGAATCCGGCACATCCTGTAACCAGGATCCGCATGCCGGCAAAGGTTATTTTTCGTTCCTCCATCATATACATCCTTCCATCTTATGCCTTTCATGATATGACACGAAGGACCTGCAGTCAATTTCAAATGACTCCTATAGGTCAAATTCCTGTATCTCATAGGGTTCTGCAACTATATTCATTTCAATATTCATGGACGCGGGTTCAGTTCCAAGCACATTGCATAGGTCCATCCGGCTCCTGCCCTTATCAAGCAGGACCACAACATAGCCCCCACCCCCTGCACCGGTAATCATTGCGCCGGAACATATGCTCTTTATATCATTGAACATTGATTCAATTTCATTTGTGATATATTCAGGACAAAGTGCCTTGTTTACTTCATGTTGTTCAAAAAGGAGACTGCCGAACTTCAAAAGGTCCCCGGATTCCAGGGCAATTTTCATTTTCCCGGGCAATGAAATGCATCGTTCATAAGCCTCCATAACCCTTTTCTCTCCCAGGAGATAAGAGTCGGAGATTTGCAGGAGAACATTCCCGGCGCTTCTTGCTGTTCCTGAATAGAATACAATCAACCGTTTGTTCAGTTCCTCCAGTGTATAATCACTGATCCGTACACTGTCAATGGAAATCCTGGGCGGAAGTCCCGGGTGGCTGCTGCATATCTTCATTCCCCTGAACAATCCTCCGCAGGGATCCTGCCATCCCCCTCTGGAACCAATCAGCTGCTCTACTTCAAACACCTTCTGAACCACCCAGAAATCATCCTTTTGAAGATTGTAAAGCCGTAAAATGCACTTAATTACAGCTGCTGCAAGGATTGAACTGGTACCGAGGCCCGAACCCATGGGGAGCCCGGACTCCGTGACTATCTTTATACCGGACTTTATTCCAAGAACCCTGCATACTGCCTGGTGCAGCCTGAAGGATCTGCAAATTCCTCCGGGCTCTGAAATTATCCGTGAATCAAATGCACAACTTTCTCCGGTATCAACACACTCAAATTCCAGGATCTCATCAATTACAGAAACCTCTGCCCGAATGGGATAGTCTCCCCTGAACAGTACAGGTGCATTGAGCACTGCCCCTCCGTTTTCATAGCAATAAGGCGGGATGTCTGTGAAAACACCTCCGAAATTGACCCTTGCCGCCATCTTTATGCTGACCCTTGCATTTTTTCGTCCGGGTCTTCCAAGGCTGACTTTCTCTGCTGTCTCCTCAATCATGGAACCAATTATCCCATAAGCCTTTTCCCTGTATTCATCCCGACCCGTTTCTTTCCATCTTTTAAGTAGCAGCCGTGGATTCTCATAATTACCTGCGTTCTTCAAATCTTTCATTTCCCGTATTTGTCAATCCAGTCCGACAAATCCATACCGGTCATCCTTTCAAGTCTTTCAATGTCTTCTCTGTACGATTCAATGATTTCCCTGCAAAGCTGCAAATCCTTTGTGAACTCCTGAACCCGTCCCTTTGTATAAACCATTTTTTCTGCAATATTCAGGAATCCTGCTCTTAACCGTGTTGGCAGGGCTGTCTTCAGGGACTCCGGAACAATTCTGATCAATTTTCTTGTCAACACCTTTGAAATTCCCTGCTTACTCACAACGGTTTGATTCGAATGCATACTTAAATCCATGCCTGGCTCCGGATCCAATCCAAGAAAATACAGTATTTCATTTACGGTTTTGGATGAATCCTTTACAAAATCCTCAAAGAGTAAAAGAAAAATGTTGTCCCTGGGAAATCTGCTGAGAAACCATTCAACCTGCCTGCTGTAAAGTCCATGGGAAAAATATTCAGAGTCATCGGCATTTTTTATGAACGCAGCCCGATCTTTTTTAAAAACAACCGAAATGTCCTCTTCCAATTCAGAACCGTTATTCCTTTTCATATGGTAATGTGAAAAAAACCTGTCCACTGGATTTCTTAGTAAAATGATTATCCTTATGTCTGAACCCAGGGTATCCAGTATCCTCTGAACATAAATTTCGCGTGTCATATAAAGTACCGTGAAATCGGGGATATATCTTTCCTGGCCGCATTTCCTGTATAGTTTTTCATATGTTCTGATGCCTTTGTAAAAGTACCTGTTGAAAAACATAGGTTCCTTTATCCGGGGGTCAAAAATTTCACTGTGCTGCACAAGTATTGAGTACAGGCTTGTTGTACCAGCTTTCTCTGCACCGGGGCATATAAGATTGGGAAGTCTTGCTGTTTTCAAATCAACCTGAACCTTTCATCCGCTTATCAAATCTACCGGAATCCCACTGTGAAAATATGTTTCATTGTATGTCATTTATACTCAACTGTCCTTCCATCTTCCTTATAAATCCATTTTTCCAGTTGCTTCTATTTGTAAATGTGGTTTCAGTCTTCTGACAGGTTCCCTGACCATATCATATAGCTGCTTATACTCACTCTCCCCTTTTGAACAGTGTGTACAGATGAACCGGTGTCAGCAATACCAACAGGGTAAATCCGTTGACCATATATAAAAACCGCACAAACAGCATTGTCCTTGACTTCACCCTGGAAAAGTCTATTCCCCCCGATTTCATCATGTCCCTTACCATTTTTGCCAATTCGCGTGAGTTTCTCAAACGTTCCCAAAATCCAAATCGTTCAGTTGAGGTCATTTCCCGGTAGCAGGCAAAGGCCAGTGCGCGGAACTTCCAGTGTACCAGTGTGGATTCAATCAGTTCGACTGGAAGCCTGCTTCTATCAAGGACCTCCCTTTTCCCTTTGAGCACTTTCTCGATTGACATGATGGCATCCGGATCCCGTCTTGATGAAAGACTGGCAGAATGCTTGACGTAATTATATAAAGGCAGTCTCACGAAACTTACATGGTTACAGTGCAAAAGATATTCCATGTTGAAAATAATATCACCGTTGATAAAGGCCTCTACTGAAAAACAGATGTCCTTTTCGCGGATGATTTTAGTTTTATACAGCTTGCACCAACATGCAGACATTACATTTTTTTCGCTTAGAAAAACCATGAGATTTTCAGCACTGCCGTCCTTGTCCAGAAGTGAAGGTTCAAAATCCTCAAGATATCTTTCAACCACCTTCTTCCCTGAAATTTCCCGGCATCCGCAGGCCGAAAGATCTGAGCCGCTTTCTTCCATGGAAGACATCAGTTCAATCAGATAGTCCTTCTCACACCAGTCATCTGCATCAAGGAAGGTTACATACTCCCCTGATATTTTCCCAATGGCGAAATTCCTGGCTATACTCACATTGCCATGGGGGATATGATGATATGAAATCCTTTTGTCAGCTTCACAGTATTTTTTCAGGATATCACCTGAATCATCGGTTGAACCGTCGTCAACTGCAATTATCTCAAAGTTTTCATATGACTGCGAAAGCAGGCTGTCAAGGCATGCCGCAAGATACTTTCCCGCATTATAAAAAGGCAGCACAATGCTTATTTTCTTCATGTTGGTATTCCTTTCCTGTTGTAAAGTTCCTTATACATTTCCTTGATTCCTTCAATGTAGTTCCTTTTCCCAAACCGCTCCTCCATACTCCGGGAAGCCTCCCTGGAAACTTCATCCAGTATTTTACGATTTGACACAATATAGTCGAGTTTCCTTATGAAGCCTTCATAATCACCGTTTTTTACAATCCATCCGTTTTTGCCATCCTCAATGATTTCTCCGATGGAACCCGTTGACATTGCAAGAACAGGGGTCCCCAATGACATGGCTTCAAGTATTGTGAGTGGAAGCCCTTCATATCTGGAAGGCAGGATAAGCAGATTGAATGACTGCATCCATTCAAAGGGATTTTCACAATATCCCTCGAACCTGACCCCCAGTCCTTCCGTCATACCCACAAGATAATCCTTCATGCTCCCGGTGCCAACTATATGAATATCAGCATCAAGGTTTTTCCGTTTCCTGTAATCAGCCAGTGCCGCAAAGAACGCATCAAGACCCTTCTGATACTCAAGCCGGCCTACGAACCCAACCCTTGGTTTTCCATCAGCCAAAGGCATGACTCCACTTCCTGCCTTTGCCCGGTTCGTTTCTGCATCTGTAAAATTCTCCATTACCATCCTGCCATGGAGCTTATAAAAGTATGGCGCATACTGCTCATAATATTTACTGATGGGTTCAGAACAAAATATATTGATACTGTAACGTGGTCTGAAAACTGAGTCAATCATTCTGCGCAAACCGAATCTACGCAGGTAAGGATAGGAATTGTGTATGTGGGATATTATATACGGTCTGTTTCTTCTAAACACTGAGGATAAATATGATAACAGGGATGCCTTGTTGTCATGGGCATGTATTATATCAGGATTGAATTGTTTCATTGCCGCTCCAATTGACCGGGGTGTCATCCTGTCAATGGGAACATAGTTTACTCCCATACCTTCAAGGACCTTCCTGATCGGGCCATCAGGTGAAACGTAAACCATCTCAAATTCGGACCGAGGCATCCCATTGCATATTTCCGAAGCAATTTTTTCAGCCCCCCACAAATTGCGGGACCCAAGTACATGCATTACCTTGACTTTTTTCATCCAAGCACCTTTTTGTACAAGTCCATCATTTCGTTGACTATTTTATCTCTGCTATATTCATTGATCCTTGCCTTGTTGAAAGCAGCCATATCATTTCTTTTTCCGGCATCTTCAATCAATTCAAGGATTTTATTTGAAAACTGTTCGCTATCATCAGGCGGAACGAGATAACCTCCCCTTCCGTTATCAATAAGGTCATTGTTACCCCGTATATCAAAGCAAACAATCGGGAGCCCGGAGGCCATTGCTTCCATGATATTTACCGGAAGCCCTTCCTGCCTCGAAGCAGATACATAGACATCGGAAGCACACATCAGCCTGTCAATATCTTTCCTGAATCCCAGGAAAAGCACTCTTTCATCCACTCCTGCATCCAGGGCTGTCCTTCGGTATTTTTCCGTATAGCTTCCTTCTCCTGCAAGAATCAGATAAATATTTCTTTCGAAACCTATATGCGAAAGAACCTCAATAAGAAAATCCTGATGCTTCCTGTAGCTCATCTCTCCTGCAAATATAAGTACATGGCTGTCCTCAGGAATTCCAATGTTCCTGCGTACTGCCGGGCAGTCACATTCAGCTTTTTCACTGAACTCAGAAATATCAATGCCAACTCCGTTCATTTTAACCGTATCCTTGCTTTTGAATTTACCTGCACGGATAAAATCCTCTTCGTTTATTGTAATTATCAGATCAGTGAACCTGGCAAGCAGTCTCTCTGCAGTATAAAACAAAATCCAGTTTATAAGAGAGGCTCCATTGTAAAAGTGGAAACCATGGGCAGTATAGATTACCTTGCTTCCATTCTTCCTTGCCCTGCGTGCTGCAAGCCTTGTAAGGGCACCACCAATAGGAGTATGGCAGTGGATGATGTCATATCCTCCCGAATCGATTATTTTCTTAAGTTTGAAGTATACCCACACATTCCTCGGATGGAATGGAATCCTGTGAAACATCACCTCATGGAAGACATCACACCAGGGAATCACGCATTCATCTTTGTTTGCATAATCATTTGAGGCACACACGTGCACCTCATACCCATCTTCCTTCAGCCTTTTGAAGAACGGTGTATGAAACAGATTGATATGGAGTTTTACCTTGGATGCCACATACAGTATCTTTTTCATATTAAATGCTTCCATTCTTTATGCATCCTATTATATCTTATTCTGCATGAATAAGTTAACTAAGATGTATGGGTATGGGTCTGCACCCAGAACAGAATTCATTCTCCGCTTTCATCCCTTATTTCCTTGCTTTTACCTGTCTTCAGGTAAATAACAAGCAGAATCCCCAGAAATGCAATCAGCATCCCCGAACAATCGAGCAGAATATCCTTTATCTGGAATCCTCTGCCATCTACGAATATCTGGATGGTTTCATCCATAAGGACTATAACCAGTCCATAGGCGAATGCCGCTGACATGTTCCTTCGTATCTTAGCCAGGGAAGCAAAGGCAATGTAGCACAGTAAATAAAGAACAAAGAACTCGAATATATGTGCCAGACTCCTTATATCATCCACAAGTCTCAGCTCGATGTATCCGAGTAATTTCTGAGGAATGGCACCTTTATAAAGAAGTCTTGTCATACTGGTGAAAAGGTCTACGAAAAAACCTGACTGCTCCAGTGACCTGGATGCTGTCTGAAGTGAGTTGTAGAATATGAAACTTGTCCAAAGAACCGGCAAGGCAACTGAAATCCCCCTTTGAAAAATTCCCTTTTTTCTGCTTTTATCATTCACTTCAATCACTTTGGTTCATTTCCTCCTTGGTAATCTGACTTTTGCATCAACCAGGGTCCTGTTTCCGAATTTACTCAAGGTATGGATACCGTCCTTGTAAAACAAAGCCCTGCCTGCGTCAATATAATAATCTGTTTTCTCCATGAATGTATTTTCATTCAGTATTTCGACCCTGTTCATGGATATTCTCTTTCCATACTCATTGGAACAATCCTGTGCCGGTCTGTAAAGAACACCGTCATGAACAAAGGGTGTTCCCCCGGGCCTTGCAGATTTCAAATCTCTCTTGACCGGATTTCCAGGATGGGATTTCCAGCCTTTCGTGAGGTTGTCAGAATAAAATATATAAAGCAATTCACATTCATATTCTTCTGCCCTGGTACAGAACAGCCACCATCTTCCATTGTAGAATATTATACTTGGGTCCACTGCGCAAAAATCATCGACAATGACAATATTCCCACATATCTTCATATCCTGCAGCCTGAACAATTCAGTTGCCGCCGCCCCCCTGCTTTCCCTCATTACATACAGGTTTTCACCATCCTTCGTCACATAAGGATATGACATGTGGGTATCTTCAGAGAAAAGTTCCGGCAATTTCATATAACTTCCGTTCCCTGAATATTCAAGGGTCAATATCTTTCCGACCTTATGAATTGGATCATACTCCTCACAAAGGATATATTCCCTGCCGTCCATGCAAAATCCGAAGGGATCAGCCATGTTCATGCCTTCCTTAAGCGGTTCCAGCCATATTGCATCGGCAAGATCATTGCTGCGGACCATATGGATGGGTTTGTCAATTATGCCAATCGCCCATCTGGTGAAGAAGAACCTGTCCCTGACCAGGGTTGCAGCTATCCTGAAAAACCTTCTGATCCTGTCCATATCATTCAACACTTCCTTTGTTAAGTATATCCCACTTCCTTCTGATATATTTAAAATACAACAACATGTACGCAATGAGCCATATTGCACCAAATAAAATGGATTCAGCAATCTGCCCGATCAGAGCATCAAGACCTATCAATCTTCCCGCAATAAAGAAGAAAAGTCCCATTGAAGCATTGACCGCTGAAGTAAGTCCAATGCTCCGCCATGGGAATATACTTTTGAAGCTGCAGCCAGCAAGCCTGACTGTAATCAACAGTTGTATCAATGAAAATGATGCAAATGATATCAGCGTTGCAATCGCCGGGCCGATGAATCCCATAAGATAATAAAGACCCACACTAAAAACAATGTTTGCAGCAATCGATGCAAGTGCAGAGTAGAAAATATATCTGGTCTTGCCCATTGAATTGATAATCATATTAAAGGAAGTTACATTCAGGAGAAGCAAAAGACTGTATACCCTGAAAACATCCACACCCGGAAGATACTTGGAAGAATAGAGTATTGAAATTATCTCAGGAGCATAAACTACCAGAACCGCTGCAGAAAAACACATGAACACATAGGATAATTTTATTGATTCACCCCAAATACCGATGGCTTCACTGTTCCTCTTCTCTTTTATCAGAAGAATGACCCTGGGAAGAAGGGCCGTGGCAATTGAGACTCCTATCAGATAAAGGGGAAGTTCCCTGGCTGCATTTGTATATATGGCCAAATCCCCGGTTCCGTAGAATCTTCCTATTATCAATTTGTCTATGTTCTTGTTTATGCTTCCAAGTGCAGTCGAAAGTCCTATGGGAATGGAATAAATGAGCATCTTCTTCATAAGTCCGGCATTGAATGATACATTTATTCCGCCTGCAACGTAAGATGCAATGAAATAGACCATCAATGCAAAGAAAGACTCAATTGCTATGAACATTATCATGTATACATAGAAGTCCAGCCCGGCAAGTATGGTAACTGTTACAGCTGAAAGAATCATGAGGCTGTGTGAAATTTTGTATACTATAAGCCAGGTGGTTTTGTTATATACAACCAGAATGCTCTGGATAGAGTTGTGGACTGTTCTTGCCCATGGGAAAAGAGCAATTATAACAATTATCTTACCTAAATCCGGATTCGAAAAGTAATTTACCAGAAAAGGTTTCAATACAAACAGCAATAGTCCCGTAAGAGCTCCGAGTACACTTGTGGCCAGAAGATTCATATACAGAGCCTGTCTTTTGTCAGCAGGTGTGGCTCCCCTTGCAAGGAAATAAGATATACTTGCGGGAATCCCCAGCATTATTACCGGTGCAGTGATTTCTGCAATTATATAAAGCTGGGAATATGTACCGTACTCCTCCAGGGTTCTGAACCTTGAAAGCAGCATCGCAGAGACCATTCCAATAAGAAGTGCGCCCATCTGTGATATTGTCAGTTTCAGGCTGTCTCTGCCAATGTTTCCTCTTTCCACATCAACCTTTCATTGCAAGATACTTTTCCTCCAGTTTCCTTGCCTCCAGTATTATATCAAACCCCGCTTCCCGGAGTTTGGCTGTTTGTGACTTTCTTTCATATGGTGTTTCCAATATCCTGATGATATTCTCTGCCCAGCACACTGCTCCATCCTCCAGGTTCAGGACAGTCATTGTGCCTGACGGGTTCGACTCCTGTGTCAGATTATCAGACACAATGCATCGAAGGCCAGAGGCCTGGGCTTCAATCAGAGCTATTGAGAGCCCTTCATTGAATGAAGTCAGAATAAAGGCATCAAAGGCCTGATACAGCCTGTCCACATCACTCCTCCGGCCAAGCAGCATTATATTGTCCGAAAGACCATATGTTGATACCTTCTCTCTGATGCTTTCCATCAGTCTGCCGCCACCTGCAATGACAAGTGCTGCGGAAGGAGCCCTCCTGACAAGTTCACGGAAAACTTCAATCATAAAGCCATGGTTCTTCAAAGGTGTGAAATTACCAACGCTGCCGATTACCAACCTGTCTCCAAGACCAAGTTCATTCCTTACCGCTGCTCCCAGACCAGGATCATATAGAAACTTATTTATCTCTATGGCATTGTTGATGACCGTCACTTTTCCTTTGTTGAATGTCCTCTTCCCAAACATACATATACCGGCAACTGCGGAACATGCATACCGATGTGTCGGAATCATATTGCCAAGCAGAAGGATGAGACCATCAAGATATCTGAACAGGGCATGTCTGGACTTGAATGTATTGTGGCTGTGGGAGATTCTTCTGGTGGCACCGGAAATCAAAGCACAGAGTAGGATTGGAATGTTTCTGTTGCCCATATGACTGTGGACTATATCATATCCACCTTTCCTTATTATTCTACCGAGTTTGGAATAAAACAAAGGCCTGCTGCTGTTTACTCCAAGACTGTATACTCTTCCTCCAAGACCTTCAATCTCCTTGTCAAAATATTCTTCATTTCCTGATTCCACGGCAAAATCAAACACAACCTTCGTCCTGTCAATGTGCCTTAAATAATTAATCAGCAAGATCGGAACCCCGCTCCTGTCCATGCCCATGAAAACATGAAGTATCCTCAGAGGTTCATCCATTGTCAAAAACCTTTCCGACAAGTTCCTCCCATTCAGTCAGAACCGAAGAAGAATCGAATCCAAGCATTGTTTCGTATGCATTCCCACCGAATCCCTTTTGAATGGTATGGTTACCAATCATTTCAAGCATTGCATCCTTCATTTGCTCCTGGTTTCCAATTTCCACCAAATACACATTGTTCTTGTCAACAATCCCATCATGACCGGGCAGATTTGTTGCAATGCATGGCATACCAAGGGCCATGGCTTCCAGAAGTGCATTTGACTGTCCTTCATAGTCTGAAGAAAGAACAAACACCTCGCATCCAAGCATCCTTTCATGGATGTCATTGACAATACCCGGCATCATAACCCTGCCATTCAACCCAAGTTCATTGACAAGTGATTCAAGCTGTTTCCTAAGTGGTCCTTCTCCATAAATATAAAGCTTGTAATCAGGGTGAATCAAAGACACCTCTGCAAATGCTTTTATCAATAGTGTCTGGTTCTTCTGAGCGGCAAGCCTTCCTACATTCACAAAGGCTTTTTCAACTTCCTTCGGTCGTTGGATTTCAAATGGGCCGATGGGATTTGGAATCACAACACCCTTCTCCCTTATCCGGCGCCCAAAGAGGTTCATTGCATAATTTGACTGAAACACTATTCTTTCCGCCTTTGGATAAAGCAAGTCTGCAGCCATACCTGTAAGGATGTTTCTACCGTCACTCAATGGGTCATTCCTCTCAGAGATTACCATAGGCAGTCCTGAAAATAAATTTGCCGCCATTGCAACAATATTCACCCTTGCAATGAATGAAACAACGACAACCCTCCGTCCCCTCATTTTTCTGAATATACCGGCAAGTTTGAAAACCCAGTAAGGAAGCTTCAGAATCCTATGATTGTCCTTGTCTGAAAGATGGATGACTTCTATGGATTTGTCAAGTTCATATTCCTGACTGTGTGAAAGCAGGGTGATTATCCGGACATGGTTGGTCTTTGCAAAATGGTTAGCCAGAATAGAAACGACTCTTTCTCCGCCCCCTTTGTCCATCTTGCCTGAAATGAATAGAATTTCCCTGTCTTTCATGTTTACCGTGTATCTCCGAACTCTCTTAATTCACTTGAATCGGAAGCGTCAGCTTCTCTCCAAGCACGCGGTCGAATTCATAAGGATTCCATTTCTTAACTCCACTATAATGATGGAATGTAAATTCTCCCAGATATATTCTACCGTCTATTACATAAGTGTCCACTCTTATATGAAGGAAAGGCTTTGCCAGCTTTCTTACCATTTCAACCAATTCATCATAAACCGAGGGCTTCTCATGTCCATCTTCAAAGCTTCTCCGGCCATATACTTCAATTGGCTTAAAATCAATGTCAAAGAAATCATTTGTTCTTGAATCTCCAAGGCCTGATGCAACCAGCAGAATCTCCGGTTCTCCGTGAAAGCAAAAGAACTTGTAATTCAAAGGATGTCCGAATTTGTCATCTGTCATCAGCTTCTCACACATTATCTTACGTTCCAGGTCCTTGTACTGCCATTCCCTGTGTTCAAGGTAGAAATCCCTGGAAAGCCATCGTCTTATCATCTTCCTTAATTTTACATGGTCGATTGCAGATTTATCCTCACATATGAAATAATCTCCGGAGGTATGGTTGGGTTTCAGCACAAACTGGTCGGGAAGAGCCTCGAAGTCAATGTCCTCATATCTGTCATAAATTCCATACAGCGGGAAAAGATATTGTTCTCCGGCCAGTTCCTTTATATAATCCCTCACCTTTATTTTATCTGCCAGTTCTCTGTGCAGTTCCTTCCTGTCATGCAGTTTAAGCCATTGGAGCTTCTCTGTATAAAGTACCGGATTCTTAAGGTCAGGGTTTTTTCCCATGGCAAAAAGATAGTCAAGTTTGATGTATTTTTCATCAGGGAGATGTTTGCCCAGCCCGCAGCGGATATAGTATGTCAGCGGTCTGATAAAATTCTTCCAGCGTTTACATATCGAAAATGCATCCCCGTCCCCTGAAAGCATATAGACAACCATAATGACCGGTAAAATCTTTATCCGGTGCCTCATTGCAGCACCCGCAGTGAATGTCCCCTGTGCGAACATAAAGGAAAGTGCTATGAACTGGAATATGAACACTGCAAGAACAAACCTTTTGTTCCTCTCGGTCTTTCTGTACATTGGTATCAGAGAAACAACAAACACAAGATACAAGGAGGCATCGGCTAAAAATGCTCCCACATCCTTCAATCCCCTCCAGTCCCATGGAACCGGTGAAAAAAGGAAATAGAACATCCTTGGGAGGCTTAAAAATATTATATCCCAGACACTGTCATATTCTATTCCACGCAGATACGCTGATTCACCGAAATTTCTTTCAAGGTACTTGTAAAGACGCTCCAATGCATTTCTCTTCAGAATACCGAACTTGTCAAAGAAAAGCTCTTGTGCAAAGATGAACAAAAGAACCAGCACAGCCAGAACACCTGCAATAAGTGCCATTGATTTCCAGGTTATACGGAACTTACCTTTGTCCTTGTCATAAAAGGCAAAGACCAGAATGAACGCAGGTATCATCACAATGACACCCACATGCATTGACATAGCCGGAAGCAGTATCAAAAGACAGGCTGCAAGATAACCTTTGCCGCCTTCGTGATACCATTTAATGAAGAAATATACCGAAAGTACAACAAAGAATATTGTAATGGATTCCCTGATAAGCATTGATGAGAATGGAATTGAAACAGGAAGAAGACAGAATATCATCATGGGGAATATCATTTTTTTCTCTTCAATCCTGAGTATCCTGCCAATTCCCAGTATCATAACCTGGCTGAGGGCTGACAGCATTACATTCAGATACTGAGCCATGAATCTGTTGGTTCCGAATACTCTGTAGAAGTATGAAAGTAAAACAGGATAATTACCCCTGTTGTTCTCAGCGAGGGAAAGGGTTCCTTCCATTATGTCTACTGCATTTTTATGGAAAATGTATGAGTCAATGTAGTCGTTGAAAATCCTGAATGTCAAATCGATGTAAACATCCAAAAAGACATATGCAAGCTTAAGTAAATATGAAACCACCAATAGGATCATTATTGTCCGGGATGCAGTACTTTTCCTGAATATATAGAAAAGAACGGCTGTGAACATGGCAACTGAAACATAATTCAAGACAGTCTGTCCAACAAAACCCTTCAGTAGGACAAAAATAATTGCATCAACCAGGAACAAAGCTGCAATCAATACAAACAAAAACCATCCATGTTTGTTGTATTTTCCAATAAAGCCAATCATAAATCCCGTTTTCTCCATTCACAATATTAAGTATTAATCAACCTTTGAATCCCATTGGTTCAGCTGTTTTGTTATCTGTTCTTACAGCCACATAGTTAGGAGAGGAAAGCCAGAACTCAAACCTGTCCTTCATTTCGAAGTCAATGTATCCGGGATACAACTTCCCGATTCTATATCTCTCTCCAAGAAGGTCCTCAAAATCATCAAGGACTATCCTTGAATTTATGCCATATTCATTGAGTTCAAACTGAATTATATCAACACACCCATTCCTCAGCATATCCTTGAAACCTTTGAGCACCTTCAGCTCATGACCCTCCACATCAACCTTAAGGAAATCAATGTTTCCAATGCTATTTTCGCTGCAGTATGTATCTCCGGTCATCATTGGTATCACTGATTGTACCAATTGCCCTTCCGGTGGAAAACCGATGGAATTCCTGCCATAGTTTCCCCCAAGGCAGCTTATCTCGAACTCTTTGATATTGCAGTCTGACAAAGCTGCATTTATACAATTTATTTTATCGATACCGGATGTATTCTCCTTCAGTGTATTGAATGTTTCAGGACACATTTCAAATGAAAATATCATGGATTCCGGGAATATTCTTGCCGCAGCAAGGCTCCAGTCTCCGACATTTGCACCGACATCAAAGATCGTACATGGATCTCCTCCCTTTATCTCTCTGTACCTTGATAAAAGGTCCCATTCGCCGTTCATGGCCATATTCTGGTTTCTATTGTTGTAACCTTTTAAATAATTGAAAGCAAGCTTGTAAAGAAGAGTTTCCTTGTTCCCCCTGATCCTGTCCCTTCTGCCAATATTTCTGACAAAGTCCCCCACCCGAACCTTAAGCGCGGAAGCTTTCCTGGATTGTTCCATGGGTCCCCCTGAAAAGTAGTAATCTCCAATATTATATCATAACAGCTTCAACCCGCAGTTGGTTTGCTTAAAAACAAGTCGGTTTTTACAGCTGCTATTTATCCCACTTGATGAATAGTCTGCTTTTGTAGAATATTACTCCATAGAATATATATTGTATCCATGCCGATGTAAGGGAAACATATTGATCCTGGAAGAACTGCATGAGCAGTGGATACAGGGATAGGGCAAAGAAGTATATCCATATCGGCTTCAATCTGACGGCCTTGTTGTAAAGGAAGCCATGCAGCATACCCACCGGAAACTGTAAAAGGAGTGCAAATGCAATTCCGAAGTCCATTGCATAAAAATGGTAGAAAGTATAGGTATTTACCGTGATTCCAGGTGCAAGAAGTACAAAGTCATTCAGAAGGGACCTGGGCTCAACGTTGAATCCTACAGCCTGCAGAACCGCAAAGACAAATCTGAGGATATTCCTTCCGTACAACAATTCATGTTCTGTCGCGAACCAGTGCTGGAAGGCAGCCGGACTGCCCGAAGAATACATCATGGTCAGTCTGACCACTCCTTTTCTTTCCTCCTCCCCGAAATTGAAACCTGTGTATTTATAAAAGTTATAAAGAACAAAAAATATTATGAACAATGCAGCGGCAATCATGACATTCCTTGCGATTTTGCCATTCTTTACTCCCTTTGACACTATGGAGACAGTAATGGTCGCAACCACAAACAACAGAAGTGTGGTTCTTCCAAGTGCCAGTGCGGCGCCGGAAAGCCCCAGGACAAACTGAAGTACAAAAACTGTTCTACGAAGTGGGAATGATCCGGAATTCATGAATACATATACCGTGAAGATTGTAAATGCGACCTCGAATGTATAGAAATAGAGCATCAGGTCCCCCAGCAAACCGGCTTTGTTGAACCTGACATCTTTGATAATTTCATAGGCATTTTTAATTGAATCAACTTCTGCCAATGATGCAATAAAATAAAGTGATGCAGCTGTTAGCAGTATTTCAGCAACAACGACAACAAGGAACATCCTGTGTCTTACCTCAAGGACAGGAGGGGTTGTCTTTTCATAACATTCAAAGCGGTCCGTTTTACGCGAAACAATATAGTAACCGATTGAAAAAAGTACGGCACCTGCAATGAACAGCAGATAGACCATGCTGCCGCCGTCATGGTCCAGGTCTGAGAAATCAAGCAGCAGGAGAGATATCACCCATGGTATAAGCAGAACCACCGGGGGTGAAATAATGTCCCTGTACCTATAAAAGGACCAGGCAGCAAGAACCGCCAGTAAAAAAATTGTAATATACAGAATCATATCAATTTCTCCTCATGGATTTCATATCAATCCCATCCCTTATCCCCTTGAACATGGATTTCAATTTGTCTCCCCTGTCAGATTCATAAAGCAGTATCTTGATGAACTTCTTCAAAAGGTCAGTAATGACGAAGCCCATTCCAACCTTTTCGGGGTACTTGCCGGAACAGTATAATAGATTTCTGGAATAATAATAAACCCTCATGGGACTATGGTTGGTTACAAATATCCTTCGTTTCCCAATATGCTTTTCAAAAAGGTCCCCCAGCCTTTGCTTCAGCACAAATCCGTTCGCCCTTATTATCCTGTAACCAGACTCACCCAGTCTGAGGCAATACTCAAAGTCAACAAGGTCAATGAACATATCCTCATCAAATCCCCCGAGTTTTTTCAGAACTGGTATATTGGTAATGGCTCCCGATGTTATACACCAATTGATGTCCTCATATTCCTCCCGTTGGGAAAACCTGTCCTGTACCGAAGTTTTTTCATAATGAACAGCCGGACACACAATTGCAGTATCATCCCCTGCAGGCATTCCATCAAAATTCCTGATGAATCCGGCAGGTAGAACAGAGTCCTGGTCCAGGGTCACAATCCATTCAAAGCCAAGTTCAAAGCAATACCCTGCCAACTGGTTCAAGGCTGCAGCTATTCCAAGATTGCTTTCATTTGTGATGACATGTATGTCCCGGAATTTACCTGCAGCAGACAGAATATCTTCAACGTTCTGCGACTTGTTGTCAACTATTACAATCTTTTCCACCTGCATTTCGGCAGCTTCAATGTTCAAAAGAAGCTGTCCGATATCAGGATTATATGTGACTATGCCCGCTGCAACCTTTTTCATGATTTGCCGCCATCCCCGTATTTCCCGAACAAGACCACCAGAATATTCAAAAGGGCAATTGCCTTGTTTACCATAGGATTGTATTTCAGAAGGACCCCGGCAAGCGGCCATGCCCTGCGCTGCCGAAGATATCCTACACTCTTTCCAAGGATATCAATGGCCTCAGCCATCATCCTTCTGTCATCCTCACCCAACCCTGTTCCATACACATCGAGAAAAGCCTCCATGTGCCTTATTCTTTCAAAACGCCCCTCGATATGTCTTTGCGGGTCACTGAGTCTTTCACCAAGGGTATATGCCGGTCTTGAAACGTTTTCCCCGTGAACCCTCCTCAGGACAAGGGGTTTTTCATATATATAATAACCGTTTTTGAATGCAGTGTATAATCCCACCGGGATGTCGAATGTAAGGTCTTGTTCTTCAATGAAGGGAATCAGTTCCCGATAAGCATCCTTCCTGACCGCAAGTGTCATTCCGTTGATTATGCATTTGTTGACCTGTTCACAAAAACCCACCTTTTTCAGCCTGCCGCGGCCTTTCCTTACCATTGAAAAGCAGGATTCCATCTGTCTTCCTGTCCTGTCCATGAGTGAAAAGGAGCAATTAAGTGCCAGTACAGCCTCGTTTCCATTGAAAATTTTCTCCATTTCAAGTATCTTGTCCGGCAGCCATACATCGTCCTGGTCACAGAAGAAAAGAAGGTCCCCTGAAGCCTTTTCGGCACATGCCGTAAAATTACGGTTCACTCCCTTGTTTGATTCATTTTTATACAGTTTCCATGAAGAAGAAAGTCCGTTGCTTTTGATGAATTCATCTGCTATCCTGAATGAACCATCCAGGGAACAATCATCACAGATGATTACCTCATCAGGCTTCCTGGTCTGAAGCATGATTGACTCCAATTGTTCACCCAGGAATCCGGCTCCGTTGTAAGTTGTCATGACCACTGAAATATTCAATATTCTGCTCCCTTCTGATGATATGTAATATTGCACCGGCACAAAGAGACCAATGGTTATTTTACTTATATTGTATCATTTACCGGAAAATATTGAAGTACTTGATTGATTCCATGATAGTCTTGTGAATTAAACAACTCCTTGATATTATTTAAACTGACATCAGTAAAAATGATAATATATGAATCAGAAAGGATATTGAACGAAATGCCGCTTCCCCCTTCATTGGGTTACACTGATGATTCAAGACTCAATCGGACTTCCCTGGCAGTCAGACTATTTCTATTCAGTATTCCATATCTGCTCTTCATGGTCGGTCTGATTTTGATAAGCATAGGCTTCTTCAGATATGTTGAAAACGAGTCAATGCTCGCTTTGTTTCTGACTGACAGAGGCAGGAATACTGCAATCCATCTTGAGAGCAGCAGCTGGTCGGATGAATTACCGACTCCTGCCGCCATCCCAACCCAGCTCCCGGCCATCACCGAAGTACCGCACGAAAAACCGGAAACAGTCCATGATTCGGCAGATGACCGGCCGATCATACCATTCTTCTATGTCGGAGACAAAATCGGTGTTCTGAGCATACCGGCAGCTGACATTCTTGTGGACGTTTTCCAAGGTGACCGCGAAAACGAGTTAAGGCTTGGAGCCGGTCACTACACAGGCTCATATCTTCCGGGTCAGGGAAACAATATTCTGATTGCAGGACACCGTACGACATACTTCAGAAACTTTGAATACGTTGAAGTCGGAGACGAAATAACCTTTACTACCACATATGGAGCTTATGATTATTACGTGAAGGAGATAAAAATCATCGAGGGCTCGGATAATTCCGTTGCAAGGGAAACAGAAAGTGAGCAGCTTACACTATATACCTGCTATCCTTTCATTTATTTCGGCAACGCACCGAACCGATACGTATTGATTTGCATTCCATCCGGGGAACAGGTAAATAAGTGAAAAAAACATTCAAAACCATCATATCAATCATATTATGTGTACTGCTGACAACGGGCATACTTGTCTTTGTGGTTGTTTCCACATTGAACGCCGCCATATTCTCAGGAAACTTCTTATCGGATATATCAGATTCACAGGACTATTCCAACATGGTCATGAGTGCAATACAGAAGGATGTCGAGGCCCAAAGCAGTTATGTAGGCATCCCTGCAGATGTGCTTCTTGAAGGATTTGACAAGGAAATCCTGCAGGTTAAACTCAATGAATATGTTAAAACCACAGTTGACTTCCTGAACTATAGAGCGGATTTCATACAAATGGATTTTCCTGATGATTTTTTCATTCCGCCGCTTACAGCCTTCCTTGAATCAGAAGCCAGTGCAAATGATTACGTTCCCACTGATGAGCAATACAAACTTATTGAAGAGGTTTCCTGGGATACTTCTAAAATCATAGAAAAGCACATTGATCTTTTTCAGCTGAAATTGCTTTCCAAAGCTACATTCTTCAAGGAATTACATCACAGACTGTACTTTGCAGGTCAAATGGGGCTGCCTGCCCTATGGGTAATCCTTATCTGCATATCATGTTTGTTCATGCTTCATGGTTTTGACACAGGTTCTGCTCTGTTTTTGCAATTTACATCATTCTGGACAGCCGGATGCCTGATATCAATTCCTATGATAGTACTTGGAAGCCTTCAACTGACTACCCGGCTGGCCATAGAAACACCCTATCTGAAATATGCAGTTGATACCGTCCTTACAAATGTTTCTGATTTTGCACTGTTTTTGGGAATTTTGCTTTTTATACTGTCGTCCATTGGTCTTACAATATCATTCTTTAAAAAATATTGCATTTATCTTGATAATTGATTAAATTTTATTATTGATATATAATTTAGAGCATAGAAATCATTTCATAATAGAGAGGGAGAAATCATGAGAAAATCATTGGCCATTGTTGTATCTGTAATTATTTTGGTTGCATGGGCAACCACAGCTTCTGCCGCAACTGTAAACGATATTCTGCAGGCACTGGGTGATGCCGGAGTTCCTGAAGTATATGTTTTACAGGCAGAGTCGTATATGGCAGACAAGACAATTTCACCAGCCACGGCAGATGCTGTAATTGTTCATATAAACAATGCGGCTGCCATTGCTGACGGGGAAACCAAAATATCTGCACTCAGTGGTGAACAGAAATCTGATATAGCTGTTGAATTTGCCGCAGCTTGTGCACTTTTGAATCTCAGGGCAGAGTTCGGAGACCACAATCTGACCGTATATGATGACAGTGACAGGATAGTGTTCATAGTAACAGCTGAAGAGGCAATCAAGCACACAGGTTATGACTATAACATTGCCATATATGGAGCATTGATTCTTTTGCTGGCTGTCATTTCTATCTTTGTAGTGAAAAGGATACCGGCCGCGAGGAAATCATAGTATATTTCCGTCATGTTATCGGGAACCTATAAACGCTGACCGGTTTGGCGTATTACCAAACCGGGTTTTGCTTTGATTTGAATGGTTATCTTATGCGCATTTATACCAAAGATTTACCTGCCAATAATGGTATGTCTATTTGTTCCCTTTCAACATGCCACCGATCCTGACGATTACTTTCCGGGTGCCTACTACCACCTCTTCCACGCGGAAGGCATAGAGAAGGAGACCGTAGAAAACCGCTCCTGTACCTGCAATGGTCACCAGTCTGATCCCCCTTGCAACAAAGCTTCCGTTCACTGTATCAAATACAAACGTCCGCATGATTATAACCAAGCCTCCCATGGCAAGGCCTGCCGCCAATGCCTTTGCAAAATCAACCATATTCTGCCTAAGGTCAATGTCCAGGATACGCTTTCTCAGAAGTATCAGAAGTATGGTCATGGAAAATACAGTTGCAGTGCTTGTGGCCAGGGCCAGGCCATTATGACCCATGGATTTGGAAAGTATCAGGTTCAAGATAATATTCAGCACCACTGAGCATATGCTCACTATCATCGGAATCTTTGTTTCCTGCTTGGCAAAATATATCTTGCTTGTAAGATCCTTTACCACTGCAGCAACCAGTCCGATGGAATAAAACGACAGTGCAGAGGCCGTCATCAGGGTATCCCCCTCTGTAAATGCTCCCCTTTGGAACAAAAGTTTTGTAACAGGATAATCAAGGACAATCAGCCCGATTGCTGCGGGCAGAGCTATAAGAACAACCACATTGAATCCAAATTTTATCGTTTTTTTAAGTTCTTTGTCATCGTTGCTGGTAATGTAGCCTGCAATCATCGTATAGACAACCGTAGTAATTGTAAGTGCCAGGATTTCGCTGACAACGGCCTGTATCCTTGATGCATATGAAAGTGCAGAAATACTTCCTTCCACCAGCCGTGATGCAATTGTCCTGTCAACTGCCAGATTGATATATCCCGATATTATTCCAATCAGTATGGGACCAAGGAGAACCACGGTTTTTTTGAAATCCCTGTTACCCGGATCCACGACCGGACGAAACCTGTATCCATTCCTGAACAATGCCGGCAGGTATACAAGTACCCTGAACAAACCGCTTACGGTAACCACCACCATCAGTCCGGTTATCCCGAAGACATCCGTCAGGAATATTAGATAAAGTATCACAGGAATACTGAGGGCAAATCCTTCGTAGGCAGGCACCTTGAACTCTCCATGGACATGGAGATATCCTTTCATTACACACAGGAATCCATTGAAAATCATCACCGGAAGCCCTACCCTGGTAAGCTTCACTGCAAGGTCGAATGTTTCACCCCTGAAGCCTGATGCAAGGATCCGGATCATGAAAGGCGCAATAAAATACCCAAGAAGTGTCAACGCAGCAGTGAATAGAATTACAATGTTGACCATATTGTTTACATATACAAGTTCCTTTTCCCGACCTTGGTTTTCCCGTATGTCGGACATCAGCGGAATGATTATTGTATTGAGGGCACCGGCTATTATGGCAAACAAGATTGTGCTTGCAGTGATTGCAATGAAATATGCATCTGTTTCAGCACCGGACCCGAATTTGCCGGCAAGGAGCATATCCCTGACAAACCCCGTCAGCTTGCTGACAACTATTATTACAAGCAATATCAGTGATATCTTTGATGCCTTGACAAGCGACATTCATCTTCCTCTTTCAAATGCTTTCAATTTTTCTGAAGTTACTGATTATCCCTTGGATATCATTTACAGCATTCTCCAGCACCTGCGTGGTTTCCATTCTATCACTGCCGAAGATATTATAATAGACCTTCAGTTTCGGCTCGGTCCCTGAAGACCTGACTGCGATCCATGAATCCCGGTCAAGGATTATTTTGATCATATTGAATCCGTAACACTGCAAAACAGTTTCTTCCATGGTTTCAAGGTCTGTTCTGATTCCCCTGCCAGGGATATAAAGTAACCTGCTGCCTCTGATTGATGACTTTACAAAGCTAGGATTCTCCAGAAGTCTTAGTATCTCAGCTATTTCGTTTTTTTCTCCATCACCATCAAAACTGAAGCTTTCCAATCTGTCGATGCAATGACCGTATTCCCCGTGGATTTCATCCAGGACATCTAGCAGGGTCTTGCCTTTGAGCCCGTAATAAGAAACAGCTCCTGCTGCCATCAGGGCAGAGGCAAATGCATCCTTGTCACCTCTTGCAGGGCCAAAAAGATATCCGTTGCTTTCTTCCATACCCATCAGAAAGGTCTCTTTGCCCCTGGAAATTATATCTTCTGCCATGCTGCCTATGAACTTGAACCCGGCAGGAGTTTCGTGTATCCGGATTCCATTGGCGCGGGCAATCCTGTCCGCCAGGTCTGACGTTACCCAGGTCTTGATGATACATGGATTTTGCGTTGCTGGAACAACAGTTTCTGAAATATACCGAAGCAGTATATATCCTATCTGGTTACCGGTCAGGATCTGATATTGTCCCCTGGCTTTTCTGACTGAAAGACCCAGTCTGTCTCCGTCGGGATCCGTAATTACAATCAATTCGGCATTGGTCCTGATTGCCTCCGCGGTTGCCTGTTCGTAGACTTCGGAATTTTCAGGATTCGGTGCAAAAAGTCCGGGGAAACTTCCGTCACCCTTCATCTGGCTGCTGACATATGTTATGTTTTCAATACCCATGGATTTGAATATTCCAGGCATGATGACCGCTCCGGTTCCAAACAACGGAGAGTAAACCACTGACGGACTGTACTCACCGAAAGTCTTCCCAAAAGGAATTTTCCCGAGTTCCCTTATGTAATTCTCATCGAAATCCTTTTCCAATATCTCAATGAGACCACTTTCACAGGCCTCATCAAAATCAAGGTCCGGTATATCTTTCAGTATTTCATTCCCCATTGCCTTTTCAGCAATTCTCTCTGCTGTGTCAGGAAGAATCTGAACCCCCCTGCTGTCATAGACCTTGAAACCATTGTACCTGGCAGGGTTGTGGCTTGCGGTAATTACTATACCGGCATCACATCCCAGGTATCTTACCGCAAAGGATAACATGGGAGTCGGTCTCATTTCACGGAAAAAACAAACCTTTATTCCCTTTGATGCAAGTGCCATGGCCGCCATCTTTGCATAATCCTGCGACTTATGCCTTGAGTCATATGCAATTACAACACTTTTAGACTTGTTGTCATGGAAATCATCATTTAAAAGATCAGCAAGACCAACGGCTGCATTCATGATTGTGAATTCATTGATCCTGTTCGTCCCGGCGCCTGTCAATCCTCTCATTCCACCGGTACCGAATGTGAGTCTTTTCATGAACCTGGACCGGATTTCATCATCATTCCCCTTTATGTCATCAAGTTCGAACCTTAGTCTGGATGAAATGATTGAACTTTCCAGCCACTTCGTATATTCATGCATGTAATCTATTGCAGTCATCCGGTCATTCTCTTTCGATTGTTTTGCTGCCATGGATGCACTATGTAAATATGGTAATACAGATAATCACCTGATGATTCCGGTCATTCTGACGAAACCCGGTTAATCACCTGTTATCTTCTCTCAGTTTTATATTTTCCAGGCAACCAAGAATAATTATAGCATAGGCAGCATGACGGTTAAATCGCAAATCACCCACTCGCAAATCACCCCTGGGATTATTTGCGACACAAATAATCCCAGGGGTGATTTGCGATTCAGGGGTTATCGGTGAGACCGGTGCGAGGTTGACTCTTTGCTGCAATGGTATTACAGTAAATACGAAGGCAAGGTGATTTTATGGATAAGGTACGTTTTGGAGTTCTGGGGGTTTCCGGACACTTCATCAAAAGGATTGTTGTTCCAATGATGAAATCTGAAACAGCCCAGGTTTATGGAATTGCTTCAAGGAATCTTGAGAAAGCACAACAGACAGCTGAAAGGTACAGCATCCCCATGGCATATGGTTCCTATGAAGCACTGCTCGAGGATCCTGCCATTGATGCTGTTTTCATTCCTCTGCCCAATCATATGCACAGGGATTGGATTTTCAAATGCATTGATGCAGGGAAACATGTTCTGTGCGAAAAGCCCCTGACCATGAATGCAGCTGAAACCATGGAGGTAATGGACCATGCAAAGGGAAAGGGTCTGAATGTAATGGAAGCCTTCATGATAAGGTTCCATCCCAAATGGCAGAAGGCGAAAAGTGTCATAGACAACGGATACATCGGAAAGGTTACGCATATACACTCAGTCTTCTCATACAACAACCAGGACCCGGCCAATATAAGGAATATAAGGGAATATGGTGGTGGCTCTCTGCTTGACATCGGATGCTACGCAATCAATACGGCAAGATTCATTCTGGGAAGGACTCCATCGAGGGTCATATCACTTATTGATGAGCATCCGGAATACGGAACGGACATGACTACATCAGCCATACTGGATTTCGATGGACCCAGGTCACTTTTCACCGTATCAACAGCAACTTTCCCTCAGCAGGAAGTGAAGATATTCGGTACCGAAGGTACTGTAACAGTGACAATTCCCTTCAACGACATCAGTGAAATAAAAGGCAGGATTCTGTTTGAAAACCGTGAAGCAGTCAAGCAGATAAAATTTGAACCGACCAATCAGTATAAGCTCATGTTCGAAGCCTTTGCAAACAATATAAGAGGAGGCCTTCCGGCCCCCATCTCTCTTGAGGACAGCCTTGCAAACATGCGGACGATAGATGCGGTCTTCAAATCCGCCGAGACCGGAACCTGGGTGGATGTAATCTGAATTACAACCCTGTGCTGTCAGCCAGATACCTTGCAGTCCTGCTGAGTAATCGCAGTACTTCCGGATACAGTTCAACAGGGAACCCGTCAAGCATACGATCGGTTTCCAGGGTCATTTCACCTTTATAGCCGATTTCCCTGAGTGCATCTGTTATGCCCGCAAAGTCAATTTTACCTGAAAATGGGATTGCATGGAGATCTGAAATATTGTCATTGTCATGTATATGCAGACTCCTGAGCCTATGTCCCAGTTTTCGTATCATGTCAGGAGCACTCTCCCCCACCAGTCCGCAGTGACCAACATCAAGACACGCTACAGCAAAATCACTATCAAGTGAATCAACATAATCACCTAGTTCCTCTGCATCAGAGCACACATTCTTTACAAGTGTCTCTTTCACAGGATCCCACGCGAACATATTTTCAATTGCCAGTCTTACATTATGCTTCTGCGCTATGGGAAGCAATGCTCCAAAGAAATCCATATTGGCTTTTTTCTTATCCTTTGAAACATAGAACGGGTGTACGACCATGTATTCTGCCCCAAGTATTCCGCTGGCTTCAATTGATTTTACAAGTACCTTCCATGCCCACTGGTTGTAGGTTTCATTTCCTTCGATGAATGATGGAAAAGGTGCATGGGTTTGGTTGAAGGTTACTCCATATGATGCGGCGATTTTCCTAAGGCCGTGCATCCTTTCAAGATAATCATCCTCCTCCAGCACCAGCTTTGTCTCCTGCCCCGTGAAAAAGGATTGGTCTATGCAATCAAATCCCGCTTCGCAGAGCATGCGAACTGCTTCTTCCATTCCAAATTTCATCATCAATCTGTAGGTCAACGTAGATGTCTTCATAAAATATTTCCTCCATAAAATCCCGATAAGCAATATTTCGCAAATCACCCCTGGGATTATTTGTGTCGCAAATAATCCCAGGGGTGATTTGCGATATTGACTCCATTGACTAATATACACCAAAAGAACATCCGCAGGTACTTTTTATTTAAATTACGCAATGAATTTTTCAGAGAAGGCGTTTTTCACCCTCGAGTTTTTGTATGCCTGTTATATCCTGGGTTATTTCCAACGTTCCGCAGTACTTCCCCTGTCTGTCCCTTACTGCGATATACCGTATCAGGACCCTTTTACCATGATGATCTATCCAGAACTCCTCAAGGCTGCTTGAGTTATCCCTGAATTTACCAAGTATTGCCTCAACGGCAGCCAGGCTCTTTGGAGGATGGCAGTTCTGTACCTTTCTTCCGATGACCGAGGCACTGCGCGGGAATATTCTATCCCCCTCGCTGAAAAAAGCCACTTCGTCATTTTCATCTACAAATGTAATGTCAAAGGGAAGCGCACCTAAGATTAAATCAAGCGGTACAATGTCCTGGCCCCCAGTGAATTTCTTCTGTTCTGCCTGCAAAGCGCCTGACTCCGTTGAATTGCCTTCCTTTTGCTCAATCTGTCTCATCATCCTGTTCATTGTTTCGTCTCCAAGCTTTGCAGCCGCAAGAGGAAACAAAATTAGTTCCTGCTTTTTTACCAAACCATGGAAGATGAAGAAAATCCTTCCTATCAGCTCATTGAAACTTTTCAGATCCTCCACTGCAGTAAATCCTGCTGCCTGCCTTACCGATTCCCTTGCCTTATCGTGCATTCCCCACAGCATTGAAAGTCCATCAAACATCCCGTCAGTCTTTTCAAGTTCCGGAAAGAGTATATTCTCAAGTTTCTGAAGGTGGACTTCGTACTTTGAGAGTTCACTGATGAATTCCTGCCATTTTGCTTCATCAGAGGGACCTTCTTCTTTAAAAACGGTCCTGTAGCTGTCCAATGCCCGAATAAGTCCCTCATTTTCTTTTATCAGCACAAAAAGAAATGTTCCTTTTTGAGGCTTGTCCCATTCGTACTCTGTCAGCTTTTTATGCACAAGGTTCATTACTTTATCTACATACGGGAGCATATACCCAGGATTGCCGCCCTCTTTCATATGCCGATGCATGGCCCTGAACACATCCTCAGGCAGAAGTGAACAGTTGCCCAGTTCATCAAATTCATCCCTTACCGAGTCACCGTTTATAAGCTTGCCAACCATGGTATAGATCAAATCCCCGGATTTTACCACAATACCCTCCTTTGCTATAAACTCTCATGACATAAGCCGCTTTTCGCCCTCAAGCTCTGTAATCGGCTTGATATCCTGTGAGACCTCAAGAACTCCGAGGAACTCATTTTCCTTGTTCCTCACTGCAAAGTATCTTATATATACAAATGCCTCACCCATGCGGATCCAGAAATCCTCATGATCCTTTTTACCGGAACGAAGGTCCTCCACAATCTTTTCAACAACATGGACACTTTTGGGCGGATGACAGTACTTCACCTCGCGGCCGATGATTGTCAGAGGCCTTTCAAATATGCGTTCCTTTCCCTGTGTGAAATACTTGACCCTGTTGTCAGCTCCCACAAATGTCATGTCAATGGGAACAGTGTTCAGAATCGAGTTCAGTTCCTCGGCTGTAAGCATTCCGGCATCAAAGGAAACCTTGGTCCCTGAGTCCACTCCGACGAACCCAGGCCCTGCTTCTTCTGCAGGCTGCATGCTGGCTTTCTCTTCCTTTTTTGCTGTCTTTCCCTGCTCCCATACCGTTACATCCTCAATCAATGTATATCCGGCACTCCTTGAAGCCATTTCAATATCAGCCCACTCCTTGTCTGTAAACAGGTCCTCAATCATTGGAATCATGATTTCCTCTTCCTTGAAAATCATATCCTTTATCCTGGTCGTCACAGCAAGTATGTCATGCCTGATCCTTTCAATTTCGCCTCCACCGTTATCCAGCATTTCCACAGCTGCCTTCAGTTCACTCCGTATCTCATCATCAACACCCCACATTACCTGCGGCGGTGCCGTTATACCATGCTTTTCCATGTAAGGGAAAATATGATT
>DAINQB010000018.1:38302-45444 GCA_036743175.1 Bacillota bacterium
GATTCAACTGACTCACCATCATGAAGCCTCATGATAAGCTCCTTCAGTTTCTTCTGTCTGTACTCCCTGTTATTGATCAGTTCACTCATAACTCACTCCTCCACTTTGTATCCATGGCGCAAGAACAAGGCCTTTATATCACCGATATCAAAACCCTTCATAATTGCACCTTTCCTGATGGTCATCACCCGGCCTACGCTCTGCAGCATCCCCGGCTTTGTGATATTCCCGAACCCGGCTTCAACCATGACATCCCTGATTTCCGGATGCCTGGAAACCAGGTCATATACTGTCTCATCAAAACTTATATGAATCAAAACAACTACCTCAATATATCATAGATACCCCTTTAAGCCCCGGACAAACCGAGGCGGCAAGGCCGCTTGATAAGCCCATTTGCCTTTCACCCCTGGGGTTAAAGTAAAAAAATTTAAATTTCACCTCAGAGGTGAAATTAGAAAATCTACTTTTTCCCGAACACAAAACCGAGTACATCGTCTGTCAAATCCCCGAACAAAGGACCATTGCCAAGCTGATGGAAATTGATTGCCTGATAAAATGTGTTATATTCAATCAATACAGGAATCTCATCAGGGTCAATGGCAATGTCCCATGATATCAATCTGAACTGAGAAAGCTTTGAATGTGCAGTTTTCACAATCTCAACTGCGTTGCTGTAACCCGGTACCCTCATACCGTTGAATTTTAGACCATTTGGAAGTTCTGTTACTATCTCACCATACTTTGTGAATCCAAGTTCTCTGAAGCAGCCGTTTTTGTCGACCCCCAATGAATGGCCTCCACCCACAATATTATCCACCCGACACCCGTTCAGGCCAGCTCTTATTATGGTTGACAGGATGACCACACTGTCTTCATTCAAGAATGACAGTATCCTCAATGTATTGACTGAACCCGCATTCAATCTTGCAAGGTCAGGATGCTGACGGACTGATTCCTGTATTATGAAGTCCCTTCCATACTCATTGAACATTTTCTCAATAACTACGGTTGCACCGTCTCCTTTTCCCGGAGTAAAGAACAAAACCCTGCGCCCTCCTCCTGAATCAATTGTAGGCTTGATGACAATTTCCCCTTGTACCTTGCATGCCTCGACCGCCTGTTCCCTGGTCATAAGTCCATATCCGGAATCAGTGAATATTCCATTGACATTCCTGGTTATGGTATGAGGTCTTTTGAAATCTGGCATAAGTAAATCAAAGATGGATTTATCTGAAAGAGGCACACTGAACTGCTCTTTGTTCAGGGCCGGTTCAATCCTGCAATAATAGAGGTCCTCAGGAATGTATCGCACATCCCTGATACCATTCCTGCTTGTGTACCACCTGTGCCAGTCAGTGCTGACCCTTACACCGGCTGCTCTCCTCCAATATTTTCTTATATCCTCCCGGTAATCTTCAGGCAGCGTGTCAGTGGACAACAGGAATTCCTTTTTTATCTGTTTTCTGTAGAAATGTCTGTAGAACAGGTTCCTTGCCATCCTTATGGATCCCGTGACAAGTTTTTTAAGTAAATCCTTCATTCACTCCTCCGTACGATACAGTCATTATAAATCGTGGAGACGCTTTCTGGATAGACTTAGTATCAAGGCAACCCAAACAAATTCCATTATCAAATTCAACGTGATATCACCCTATCCCCCGTAATCACTTATCCATTAAATTCTTCGGTTTAAGACTCCTTTTAATATGCTTCAAAATACATTCCGTCGCTTGCATTCTGAAATCAGTCCTGTCCCTGTAGTTGCATTTATGCATCCGGAATGATATCGAAAACAGAGGCTATCCAACTGTTGTCAATAGATTCTTGAGATCCCAAGGCTCCCCGCACAGCTTTCACCGGCAATGACCAGAAGATAGTCGCCTGTTGTATCCGCCGTGAAGCTAAAGGTGCTGTCTTCATCAGCTTCAAACTTCCTCATTATCCTTTTGTCCGGAGAGAGCAGCACCGCTGCAAAATTCCCGCTTGATATATCGGATGAGAAGGAAACAGACATTGTCTCGCCGGCTTTCAGATATGTAATCATTGCCTTTTGGGTTCCATTAAGGTTCTTGAATGAGTATTCTATATTGTCATAGTCATACTCACTGTCTGAAAAACCACCGCTGTTCTCATATCTTTGTGTTGAAGGAGAACCGCTTTTCCTGGAACTTCCCATGCTTATTGAGCCTGATATTGATCCGGCAAGCCTTTCATCTGTAATTGTAGCCAGGGACTTGTCGTTTTCGCCGTTCAAGTCTTCAATGGGCTTGCATCCGAAAAGTGATGCAACCATCATCAATACAATAGTCAATGCAATTATCTTCTTCATCAAAAATCTCCTTAAAAATATACTTTAATACCTAAAAGGCAATAAACACAGCAAAATCATAAACCATACCCAAAACAAATGGGACCATATCAAATGAAGCAGATCTCTGCCTGTTCATCAGAATACAGTCCCATGTATCACTGGGCGCATACCAGGGTAATCGATGCGCCTGCCGATATGCCTTAAAGCGGCACCCTTAATGGAATGGATTCCAATCCCCAACACTTCCATCACAAACCGACCCTACTTCCGTAGGAAAGTCTTGCCTCCGCTTTCCCTTATACTGTCAAAGTACACAACATAGCTTCTTGGGAACGGGTCAGAATCCCAGTTTACATCAAGTGAGGATATACTGTAATCCTTGTATGGTGTTTCCCTGTATGTCCATGTTCCGCCTCCAACCGTCTCATCTGTCTGGTCCTTGTACTTGTACACTGTCCTGCATGTTCCACCGGGCAGAAACTCAAGATAATGATAATCCAGGTAATCCTCAAGCTTCTCGCTGTCGTATCTTCCAAGCATGCTGTCCAGGCTCATCTTCTGCCATTTGATATATACATACACATCCTCATCGGGAACCGTCTTGTATTCAAGGGGTTTTGCAAGCTCCTTGTCCGTATAGTATCCCCCGAATGTATATCCCGAAGGAGCAATGGTCCTGCTTTCAATGAATTCCATCGGGAACTGGTCTCCGACATTGTATTCATATGTTACGATTGCCGGGTTGTAGTTTATATTGTCGTCAAATGCCAGTATTATATTAGCTGTCCCACTGTTTTTCTCAGGAGGTTCCGTTGTCGGAGTTTCCTTCTCCCCATACTCTATGTTGACCCTGATGAAATCAACATAGCTGAACCCTCCGTCAATCTCCTGTTCAACAAGGAATGCAAAGTTGTTCATACCCTCATCAAGGGTCACTTCGTAATAAAGGCTTCCGTCAGCTATCACAAGATCAGGGTTTTGTTCAGGGGTCTGGCTGCCGTTTTCATAAAGTGAGTAATACAGGCCGCCGGCTTTCGGTGTTATTCTTATAAGTGCCGTCACTGGTTCACCATCGGCAAAGTTTCCTGTATATTCACTGTCAAGGGTCACGGTTTCATCAGCAGGTGTAAATTCCGACTTTGTAAAATCGCTGTCATAGGATGTAAGAACCCCGACTTCCGTTCCCGGGAACTCATTGTCTCCTATGGTTCCGTCAATCATTTTTTCATAATTGTTTCTGATGTCTTCAAAATCTATGAGTGCTGATGAAGCAATGAAATGCATCTCGGTATATAGGACCCCACCATATTCACTGATTTCAGCTGCATTCTCTCCTGAGGAGTATGGTTTGAAGCCATTTGAACCCAGTTCACAGTACCTGTCTGTCTGACCGGGATAGTTGGGGTCTGCCACGAACACCTTTCCGTCCTCAACCTTGTATGCAACTATGGCATGACCGCCTGCAATGTTACCCTGGTCGTCATATCTGAAGATTCCCATGAATTGGGGCTGGCCGGTGACTTTCATAGCATATGCAAAGGCATAGAATACGCGTCTTTGGTTCTGCCTGCAAAAATCAAGGTAGTCATTGAACTCCTGTGAATTCCAGTCGATTGAATCCTGTATGACGGATGCGAAACGGTATGAATCAGAGTCATCCTCCCAGAAACCTTCTGTCTTTTCCTGGCCGTTGTTGTCAAACCTGCCGCTCAGCCGGGGCTCGGAATCACCCTGGAATTTTTCAAAATAGTACCATGCCATCGTAAGGGACTGGCCGGCGCAGTGACCTCCGGGCGCCAGGGCAGAACCATAGTTCACAAACTGCCAGTCATCCTTCCCTGGTTCAAACCCCGTATCAATTGACACATCACTGCCAATCGATATTTTTTCAAGGTCTGCAATTGAGATCTTTGATACAACCACTTCAGAGAAATGGTTTACAAGCAGAGTTATCTGCGTTTCATCATAGGATACCATAGGCAGGGCTTCAAGCTCTCCGGTTTTCCTGTCATAGTAGAACCCCATTGCAAACTCATTCTTGCCTATTTCTATGGGAATCATAACCTCCATGGGTCTGTCTGCAAACTCATGTCCGTTGTCTATGGTTATCAACGGGGTAACGGGTGAAAACTCCTCACCCAGTTTATGCCCTTTTATCTCCGTGGTCTTTATCTCAAAGGTCGTAGCCTTGTCATATGTATCTTTCTTCAATCTGATGCGGAATCCATCTATGGCTGAATCTTCATCAATGATGGCTATATAACCACCTTCAGTGGAAATCTCCTCTGTCACCTCAGCAGTGGTCTTTCCAAGGTCCAGGCTGCCTCTGCCTGACATTGCAAAGAACAATATCAAAAGAGCAGCTGCAATGACCAAAAGAAGAATGAACAGAACAGGCTTCTTCTTTTTTCTTTTGACCGGCTTTTGCGGGACTTCATTCTTGGGTTTGATTGCAGATTCCCCCGACTGATTGACCTTGCTGCCACAATTGGGACAAAAGTTAAGGTTTTCCTGCAGCTGCTTACCACATTTTGCACAGAACATCGGTAACCCCCTGATTTTGAATTGTATTATTATTTGTCAAATATATCACAGCATCAAACTCATATCAATACTTGCAGCTATTCAGCAAGTTTTGAATATCTCACATATCATATGTATAGTTAATTTTATTGTACTTGACAAAAAAGAAATGACTTAACGAATATTATAATATCATCTTAAGATGTGAACCTGGATGCAAATGTACGGCACACTGCCATCCTTCTGATCATCCCTGGGACTGCTGCTCTTCTTCAATAAAGACAGGTGGATAATAAATGCTTCTTTCATCCAGATACCGGTGCATGCTGTACGTAAGTATGAAGACTGCAGCAGCTGCACTATATATGATGTTAACTGCCTGCATGATGAAATACATCACTGAGAAATTGTCTATCACAATTCCTATTGCGTTGGTGATATATGAGAAAAGAAGACTTATCAAAAAGAACGGTAAATATACAAGAACTGCCACACCAAGCAGCTTGAAGAAGTAACTGCCGCCAAGTGAAAACACATTTCCAAGGGCATATGAAAATTCATCTTCTGTAAATACAGCTGTCAGTGCAATTATTGAAAAAACCGATATGGTCATTGTCAGTGCTAAGTTTAACAACAGACTGATAAGAGCAGCTCTGAGAACATAAGCAAATATCAATGCCAGAAAAATGAATGCAACTGCTGTTATTGCGATGATAATAAGGGCTAGCAGGGGCACCTTCCACCAGCTTTTCTTCAGGCCTCTAATATACCAGCCTTTTTCAAGTTTGCCTGTACACATCTCATGGATATAGTTTCCAAGAGCCGGCCAGACCAGAGTTGTGGCGGCCAATGCAAAAATCAAAAGTATTCCAAGATACACAAGAAAATCCGAAAGCAATCCTCGTATCTGATCATAGTTGAGTGCAGCGGGTGTTAAAGCCGTTCCTGTGAACTTCAGGGTAATCAATGATACCCCGAAGGACATAATCAGGATTGCAGCTGTGAATACCAGCAGAACCTTTGGGTTGCTTTTGATTGTGTCGAGTGTTTTCTTGATCATATGACTATTCCCCTCTTTGACTGATATGAAATATAACAATTCAATTATATGCCATTTACTCCTTTATGAAAACCCAAAATGTGCAGTAATCCCTGGGACTGCTGCACATCAAAATCTAAATTCTTATCAAACTATAATATCATGATGGCCCACATCGAGCAGCATTATAATCCTATCCTCTTCGTAGTACCAGATAATACGAATATTCATGTTTATACTGCACTCAAACAAATTACCCGCTCCTTTAATATGTTTTGTTCTGAGTGATGGGTGATATGGATTTTCAGAAAGCAATTCTATTTTCTTTTTTATCTGTAACTTCTCAAATTTCTCCAGTTTCCCATAGTGTTTCTCAAATCTTTTGGAATACGAAATTTGAAACTTCATTCTACTCCTTGTTTTCCAGGTGTTCAAAGAGGTCATCTACATTATCAAAAACAGGATGACTGCCGTTTGCAATACTCTCTTTTATCTCTTGTATCTCTGCCTTTAGCCCATCAACATACGCCTTGGGGTATATTGCTACCGGGATAATCTGGATCAAGCCGTCCTTTTCTTTGATTTCCAGTTTATCACCTTCCCTGAGACCTAACTTTTTGGTTATTTCCTTAGGTATCGTTATCTGGGATTTTTTTCTTAACTCCATTATCATATATTTCTCCTTGGTAGGAATTTCCTACTTTCCTACTCAAATTATACCCTGGCATATAGATTTATACAACTGAATTATGAAAATTTGAATAATGACAAGCTTTGGGTTACTTGCGGGTCAGCCATTCAATTGCCGGTAATCAACTAATTCCACCTGGTTCTTATTCAGTATATGAAGCAACTGAGGATTACTCATAAGCTCATAATCCTTTACCCTGTCGTCGGTAACCGCACCAAAGAACACATTTTCCGCAATTTTAGATGGATGGACATACATTTCAATAACTTGCCCATCAGGCCAGATGATATCCTTTGAAGTTTGAGCAAATGAATACCTGTCTTCAGGTACAGTAAAACATATTGTACCTGCAGGCATAATCATGCCTTTTCTTAAAACTTTACCATACCAGTATCTGAAGACATATTTCTTCAGAAGTTCCTTCGGACCTTCACCGGCTATAAACTCCTCCCTGCCCTTCAGATATATTTTGTTATGGCACCTCATCCTGAAAATTCCAAGTTCCATTGCCAGATCGGTGAACAAGTGGAACAGGCGCATGTTGGTATGGATGTTTTCATGGCTGGTCCAGTAAT
>DAINQB010000019.1:0-45175 GCA_036743175.1 Bacillota bacterium
AGGGATTCGAACCCCCGACCTACGGATTAGAAGTCCGTTGCTCTATCCAGCTGAGCTACAGGCACTGATAAAAATGGAGCGGGTGATGGGAATCGAACCCACACAACCAGCTTGGAAGGCTGGGGTTCTACCACTGAACTACACCCGCACATCATTTGACCTAAAGTAATATAACATAGAAATTAAAAGATTGTCAATGAAATCCTTTCTATTAATTTATCAATGATGACGGCAGTCATTCCTTGTCGTTTTTCCTCAAAACAATGAGTGCAACAGAGCTTCCTGGAACATCAAGCAAAATTCCCCGTGGTATAATTTTGAAATCGTCGGATTCAGAAAGGTCGTGATTGATGTCAATTCTTTTCAACGAAAGATTGAACTTCTGTATTTCCGGTACGACCAGTGTAAATTCCTCATCCCCGCATTTAAGATTTGATATCAATATCATTACATTGCATCCATCTGAAGCAGCTATGGCATAGGCCTCGTCCAGACATTCATTTCCTTCCAGAAGTATCTGATTGCCCAGTTTGTATAATTCATTGAATGCAACAAGTGAATAATATGGTTTTTCCGGAAGCCCTATCTTTGAAAAACAGGAAAAGAGAGAATCGGTGTTAACACAATAATAGTTGGCCTGACTGACAAATGAATCCTGGAGCATAGCCATGAACATGGCCACATGGGCTGCTCCTTCACTATCCGTCATTCTTTGGAACAAATCATATTTCTCCATCCTTGGGATGTCCCAGAAGACCCTTCCATCACTTCCGTCCGGTACATAGTTCCATTCGGTAATGTAGGCAGGCAGATGGTCAAGATTATACTCCCTCAACTTGCTTATCATTGAAGTCAGATAGAATTCAGCATGTTTCCTGCTGCTGGTATAGCAATGGAATGAATAGAAGTCAGGAACAATATTGTGCTTTTTCACATATTCCAGAAAAGGATAGTGTATGGATGAATTCGGTTCGCAGGCAACAGGCCCCCCTATCATAAGCGATTTATCATACCCTTTGATCTCACGATAAATTTCTTCGTATAACCTGAGCCATTCCTCTGTAGTACCGGTCCACATGTTGATTACACTTGGCTCATTCCATATTTCCCAATGTCTTATGTTGTATTTGAATCCATCGGCCCATCCGTCATTGTAATGCCTTATTATGTTTACACATATCCTGGCATATTTTTTATAATCGGTTGGTGGTTTTACATATATCCTTTTATCATTGGTCGCTATTGTCTCACCAAGCCGGTAAATGATATTGGTTCCAAGGTCAATGATTGATTTAAGGTACTTGTCAGTAAGGAAAAAGTCATAACTGTCAGGGTCATCGGGATCTTTTGAAAAATCAGTGAAAATCGTATGGATGTCAACTTCCCTTGATTCCGGAAAATTAGTGTCATGAAGCCTTGCATATGGGGGCGAAATAATTTTATAGAATCTGCTTATATCATTGCTGTTGCCCCTGGACAAAGGGCCATTCCCAACTCCGTGCAAAGGCTTGATTCTTTCAAGGATTTTTTCCGGATATAATTTCAGTTCATTCATTTTATTCTCCCAGGACTCCATAAATTTCAACAAGTGACCTTATTTCATAGGTTGGGACAATATCAGCAGGATGTTGTTTTCCGGATGGATTATACCAGCAGGTATCCAAACCTGCATTTATCCCACCCCTTATGTCAGAAGTAAGACTGTCACCTATCATAAGAGCCTTTGATCTATCATTGATTCTGCATCGGTTCAATGTATATTCAAAGATTGCCTTGTCAGGTTTGTTTATTCCCAGGTCTCCTGAAACTACAAACGCCTCAAAGATTCCATGCAGAACAGAGTTTTTGTAGCGAGGGTGCTGCACAGTTGAAATGCCATTTGTTAACAAAGCAAGGCGATATCGCTTACTCAGGTCAGTTATCAGTTCGTAAGCGCCCTCAAGCAGCTGGTTACCTTCTGAAAGATATATAAGATAGTCATGGGAGATTTTATTCAAATCAAAATCATTGTCTGCTTCCAGCTCATGAAGAAAAAGCCGAAACCTTTCTGTCTTGATCCTTGCCTGAGAGATTTCCTTTTGTTCAAATTTTTTCCAGAGGGAGAAATTGATATCCCTGTAAAGTTCGAGAAGGTCATCGGTATAGACCAGACCTTGTTCAGCAAAGATTCTTTTTATTGCATTTTTTTCAGCTGTGTCAAAGTCCCATAATGTGTGGTCCGCATCAAATATAAGAAGTTCATACATAGTGACTACAGTTCCAGTCTCAGGAAATCAATGAAATTGTCCTTGAAGAGTCTGTCAACATCCTTTTTTATAGCATCCTCATCCAAAGTCATCCCAATGTCATATAAGTTATCATATTTTTCAGTAAGAACTCCGGCAATTATCTTTTTGCTGTGTTTCCATTTATAAATAAGCTGGTCAAGGATCCGGGCATCGGAATGCTGGGGCATGAAGGAAGTACCGAGTAGTTCCAGTCTCATTTTTGTCATTTCTTCTATCATTGAAGGATTGTTCAGGAACCACCAGCAACCGAAAAGGAATAGATTGGGAAATTTTCTGGCGGCCACAGTCAGCTCATGCTGGTTTTCCCTGGATAACATTGTGACCATGAACTTATTTCTGTAGAACTTCCTGCAAAGATATTCAACGGCTTCAATTCCGGCTTTTCCCACGCTGTCACCAGCCAGGTCAAGGTCCGGGTTCACTTTCCGTTTGACACCGATCATAAGAGCTATAGGGATGTTCATCTCAAATGCAACCGGAAGAATACAATCTTCCAGGATAATATTTCTAAGATCGTCCCGTGGTTCTGAAAAGTCAGGCGGCAGGGCCACAGCCATATACAAGGCCCCAATCATATTGATTTTTTCTGTAAGGAAACGTCGTATTTCCCTTTTGGCGATGCCATTCAAAGTTCTGCCGACATCATATCCGGCCTCAAGAAGATGATAACGTGCAGCATTATAATCATTCAGAAGAACATCAAGCCGCAGGGCTGTCCTGAATCTTTTGTCATGCTTCTCTCCGGAAGTCCAGAACCGGTATTCATTGTTATCAAATACATCATTTGTCATTACAAGTTCTCTGATGTTTGCTTTTTTTAGAACAATATCCGTAAATTCTCCAATGCTGTATTTTGAATAGAAATCTCTGACTGTTTCCAGATTAAGATTCATTACATCTATTCCCAGTTCCGAGAAAACAGTCATTACTCCCCTTGTGGCTTCACTTATCGGAGTCCTTTGCACAAATAGTGAATCAAATATAAAGTCAGCCTGTTCCTTCTTGTTCTTGCCCCAGAATTCTGAATAAGGTATGCCTGTGGCCCTGATTGCTTCTGCAATAAGATAGTGATATGTAAGCAGCTCATCAGGTCCCCATAAAGCAAGTTCTCTGAATTCACCTGGATACAGATGTGTATGTATGTCGATGATCTCGGCAGAGTTAACAATTTCCATAACTTTGGATGATAGTTCAGTCCTTGGTATCATGGTGCCCTCCATTGATTCAATTATATTACCATATGAGGTTATTTTAAAGCATCAATTATACTGGCTGAAAAGCTGCCGGGCATGCATCAGGGCTTCATCACTCGGATTGTCGCCGTCTGTAAGGGCCGCTATCTGCCTGATGATTTCACTCTCTTCCTTCAGGTTTCGGATCCAAGCCTTGGTATCATTTTCAGAAGAATTCTTCCAGATTACAAAATGATTCCCCTTACGTGCAGCAATCTGAGGAAGGTGTGTAATACATATTATCTGCCTGTCCTTGGAAAGTCTGTGAAGTTTTGATGCAACCGTCCTTGATGCTTCGCCGCTCAAACCTGAATCTATTTCATCAAAAATAACCGTCTCAGTATCACCTCTGAAAGCAAATATTGTCTTTAATGCAAGCATGATCCTTGACATCTCGCCTCCTGAAGCTACCCGGGCCAAGGGCTGTGGGGCAAGACCTTTGTTGAGAGTAATCAGAAATTCGCATTCTGCATTACCATTTTTTCTGAATTCAGTGAAACCCATTGAGTTTTTAGTTCTTACCGTCGAAATATCAATCAGAAAATCAGCATCAACCATGCTCATGTCATATAGTTCTGAAAGCAGTTTCTCACGTAGTCCTTCAGAATATTTTTTTCTGAGAATAGTGAGCTCCTCATCCATTGAAAGCAAGACCTTTTCCGATGAGGCTATCTTTTCCAGGCTCCTGCGGTTATTTAATTCAAAGTTTTCAATATTCTCAAGTTCCAGGGCAATTTTGTTTCTGTATTCCAGGATATCATCAATTGTGTTTCCATACTTCCTTTTAAGCTTTTTGATGTTTTCTATAGTATCGCTGATTTCATCGTATTCGTATTCATCAAAGGTATTGTTGTCAATGAAATCACGTAGACCTGAGAGACTGTCAAGTAATATGAATGATGCTTCATTCAGTTTCTCGGTAATTGAAGTTATTTCATTGTTTTCAGGAAGAGAAGTGAGTATCTTTTGTACTTCAGATACTATGTCATAAGGGGAATTTATATCATTTCCAAGCATCTCATAAGCTTTTTCTGTTTCCTTCATGAATTTCTCTGCGTTTTTCATGAAGTTCCATTTTTCCATCAGAGCTTCCTCTGAAATCTCCGAAAGACCGGCTGCATCAATTTCATTCAACTGAAAACTGTATATTTCCTTGTTCCTTTCCCTGTCTGCTTCGCTGCCCGAATTCTTCATTATTTTCTGAACAAGGTCATTGTATTCATTTAGTTCAAGGTTGAATGCTTCAATTTTTGATAAAAGTTCTTCACCTGCAAATGAATCAAGGAAAGAAATATGATTTGATGAATCTGTAAGTGTCTGGTTTTCATACTGACCATGGATATCCAGAAGTCTTCCTGTTAGTTCAACAATGTCGGACAATGGTCTGATTTTATCATTGATCCTGCATTCAGAGACTTTCTCATTATGAATTTTTCTTGTAATTACAAGTATGTTATCTTCAATTCCCATCTCTGCAAGTAAATCATCAGAAAGTTCGAAAACGGCTTCTACCACCGCATAATCCTTCCCGGTTCTGATCATTTCCCTGTATGCCCTGGCTCCCCTTATGAGTGACAGCGCATTTACTACAATTGATTTGCCGGCACCCGATTCTCCGGTTATGACGTTATAGCCCTCTCCGGGCTCAAAAGATGCATCTTCAAAAATAGCAAAATTCTTTATGGTAATTTGTTTAAGCAATTGACTACCTCAGCTCAGAGTTCAGAAAAGCCATCATACTTAAAACATCATCATATGTTTTCATGGCAACAAAAATAGTATCATCACCAGCAATTGTGCCTGCAAGATTTTCAAAATCATATGCATCTATGGCAGATGCTGCGGCCTGGGCCATTCCCGGAAGGGTCTTGACCACCAACAGATTACCTGCCGGATCTGAAGAAATATATGATTGCTTCAATACGGTTATAAGTCTTTCTGAGATGACTTCCTTGTTTTTCTTGTCTGCTGAATACCTGACATTACCTGTTTCATCTGTTTTTTTCACAAGTTTCAAATCCTTTATATCCCTTGATACTGTTGCCTGTGTCACATTGTAACCAGCAGACAAAAGAGCTTCTGCCAGTTCTTCCTGGGTTCTTATGCTTCTTTCCTGGATAATTGATAGAATCTTTATATGCCGATTGTGCTTCATATCCCCCCTGCCTTCCTGAAATATATTTTATTTCTAAGAGTATCATATAGATCGCCATCACCTATATAAGCCATCTTTACAATTTCATTTCCCCTGGTTACATGAACTTCATCCCCGCCCATCAGCTCAATGCCTTTCTGTCCGTCAGCAGTAAGCGTACACCTGTAATCATCTGATTCCTTCACAATAAGCCTTATCTTTGAATCAGCACCGGTTACAAAGGGTCTTGCATGCATTATATGAGGGCAGATAGGTGTGATAAGCATCAGTTCCAGTGAATGGTCAATTACAGGTCCTCCTGCAGAAAGAGAATATCCAGTAGAACCTGTGGGTGTAGAAATAATAATCCCGTCACCGGGAAAAGTATCAACATATTTATCATCAATATGGGTTTCAATGGTAACAATCCTTGAAAGATGAACACGGGAAATTACAATATCATTGAGAGCATTTGTAAAGGCCCGGTATTCACTGTTACGGTACACTTCGGCTTTTACTGTCATCCTTTGGCTTATGGAAAATTCACCGTTCATGATTTTTTTGAATGCCCTCAGCGAATCATGGACCTCAATTGCTGCAAGAAACCCCATGGAGCCTATGTTTATACCCAGTATAGGAATTCCAAGCCCCGAAGTTTTCCCTGCAATATTTAAAAAGGTGCCGTCACCGCCCATAGCCAGTATCAGGTCCACTCCCTCATGCCAGTTGGCAGGAAGTATGCCATCAACACCGTAAGAACCGGAAAAGCTCACTGAGCCGCCCGCTTTTTCAATTTCTCCCGTTACTTTTTCAATGTATCTTCCTTCGGGATCCTTTGAATTGTTTGAAATAATGGCAAATCGCATGGGTTTCCCTTCGTATACAAGCTATGTATAATTATACATAATGTGAATTTTATTTTCAATGAAATTTATCTAAAAAAAGCAGTTATAAGAAAATTTTTTTGTTCTATTCTGTTTAAGTCAAACCTTTTTGCTAAATTGAGCCTGACTTCTTCATGTGCTTTGAAAATTCCATCAGAGCCCTGCCCCTGTGGCTGATTGAATTCTTCCGGTCACTGCTCAGTTCCGCCATGGTGGCATTGAATTCCTTTATATAGAAATAGGGATCATAACCAAAACCGTTACGGCCCCTCGGCTTATCAACGAACACTCCTTCGCATTCTCCACTGAAGGTATATTCATTTCTTTTTTCATCTATATATGCCAGGCAGCAAATGAATCTTGCCTTTGATTTATCAAGACCTTTTTTCCTTAGTTCCAATACAACCTTCTGGTTGTTGTCAAAGTCAGTGGCACTTTCCCCTGCATATCTTCTCGATAAGACACCGGGCATGTCATCAAGGGCTTCAACAACCAGTCCTGAATCATCTGCAATTACAGGAAGGCCGGAGGCTTTGTTTATCTCCCGGGCCTTTATCAATGCATTTTCAGAAAAAGTTGAACCGCTTTCATTGGGCTCAATGGTAATTCCGGCCTCTTCCATGGAAAGTATCTCAATCTGAGAACCCTGAAGAATCTGCCTTATTTCCTTTATCTTGTTCTTATTGTTACTGGCTATCAGAAGCTTTTTCATAATACTCCATGTCATTGTCCAGGGACATTTGCTGTATGTGAATGATTTCTTCTATGGCATTCATAGCCAGGTCCAGAAGCTCATCAAGTTTTTTTCTGTCAAAGACTCCTTTTTCGCCTGTTCCCTGTACTTCAATGAAATTTCCTTCATCATTCATGACAATGTTCATGTCAACATCTGCATTTGAGTCCTGAACATAGCATAAATCTGCAACTGTCTCACCGGAAACAATTCCAACACTTACAGCAGCTATGAAGTTGACTATAGGAAATTCATTTATGATATTACTCTTCATAAGAGAAATGCATGCATCATATAAGGCTATGAAACCACCGGTGATTGAAGCGGTCCTTGTCCCGCCGTCCGCCTGCAGAACATCACAATCGATTGTAATTGTCCTTTCACCAAGGCGAGTAAAATCAATTCCGGACCTCAGGGCCCTTCCAATCAATCTTTGTATTTCCACCGACCTGCTGTTCTGTTTTAGTTTATCAATGTCCCTGCGGTTTCTGTCGTGGGTTGACCTTGGCAGCATATTGTATTCTGCAGTGACCCACCCAAGACCGGTATCTTTTCTAAAAGGCGGTACATATTCCTCCACGGAAGCATTGCAGAGCACCTTTGTATCACCGAACTCAACAAGTACCGAACCCTCCGGATACTTTATATAGTTTCTTGTTATTCTAATTTCCCTGAGTGCCATCTGTATTCTCCTTGTTTTCATAATATTCCGCTATTCCATCGGCAATACCGGCGGAAGCTTTTCTCTGATACTCTTCGATATTTAGTTTTTCTGCTTCAATGGGATTTGAGAGGAAACCAATCTCAACTATTACGGAATCCATCTTTGCTCCGTTTAGAATAGCCCTGTCCATCATTTTTACCAAACCGATGTCTGTACTTCTGATTGAGGCGACGAGGTTGTTCTGGATGCTTCTTGCAAGGTCCAGTGAATCCTTGTACATGGTCAGCGAACCATTTACAGAAGTATCATCATAAGCATTCACATGTACGCTGATGACTGAAGATGCCCCAAGATGATTGGCAATGTCTGTTCTTTCCTTCAGACCGAGAAAGACATCCTCTTCCCTGAGATTATATACATTGAATCCCCTGGCTCTCAGTTCCTCGGCAAGGAAAGCAGAAATATCAAGAACAATGTTTTTTTCTATCAATACCTCACCTGCGGAAACAGTCCCGCCGTCAAGACCGCCATGGCCGGGGTCAATGACTATCAGATTTTCCTCTGTACGATTCTTGATAAATGTAAGTGTGGAATTGTAATCACGCGCATTCGGATAGAGCGTAAGATCTTCTTCAAGGGTGAAAATCATTACAATGTCATCATCAACATTCTTGATTTCATATGACTTGAGATAACCGTCATTCAAAATGACCTTTTCATCATTCAATGCCGGCATGTTCTTTTTGGGGATCACCAGTTTCTTGACCAGATTATATGAATCAAAGTATTCTTCATAATAGACAATCTCAGAATCAGAACGGGCACAAAGGGCTGCGGAATCTATCGCCATATAATGACGGTCAAGGTCATTGCGATATATAAGTTTGCCTGCATTCTGAACATCAATAACCCTGATGACATAATTTTCTTCATTGGATTCCACAACTATGTTGAAATCGCTTTTCGCATTGAGGACAATCCTTGTTCCATTCTCCTCTTCACTTATACTCATTGACTCAAAGTAAGTGCTGTTGCTCAGGTCAAAATCTCCGTATTTTTCAGAAATCCTGTCATATATTTCAAGGACAAGCGTATGGTTTCCTGTAATATGGCTGACCCTTGGATTTGCCCCGGGATTTTGAACTGTCAGAATATCGTTTTCAAAATTTAAAACCAGTACTTTGTTCTCTACCGGAGCCATAGATGTTTCTGTTGGTTCGTTCTGTTCATTGTTTTCCGGTTTTTGGGAAACCGAAGGATTCCCCTTGGGATCATCTGTTATCTGTCCGGTATTTACTGATGCAAGTGTTTTTATAAGTGTTACTATCCCCAGTACTGCAGCGACTGTGACAGCAATCAATACAAGCAGGATTACAGAAACCTTAGCTAAATTTCGTCGTCTTCTCAATGTTCACCATCCGTGTCAATCAATGTATTCCAATACCTCAGCAATGCCGGAAGCCGCAGCTTCAGCGATGGTCATTTGATAAGTATCGTCTAATAATTTAACCAATTCTGCTTCATTTGTCAAAAAACCCGCCTCAATCTCAACAGCCGGCATCGCAGTATCCTTCAATACAATTATATTGTCACGGAACCTGACTCCCCTGTCAGTTGCTCCCGTTGCATCTATAAGGCTTTTATGTATGATCTCACCTGCAGTCCTGCCGTTTATTTTTTTGTAATTGATGGCTCCTGAGTGAACCAGTGTCATAAGACCATCAAAATCAGGGTCTTCAAGGGCATTTGAATGAATTGAAATAAAGAGAGCTGCATTATTTTTGTTTGCTGTCAGAACTCTGTCGTCAAGGCTGTAGAAAGTATCATCCGTACGTATCATTAAAGTATCGATTCCCATCTTTTTTAAAATTGAATCCAATTTCAGTGCTATGTCCAGGTTTATATCTGCTTCATGGGTATCCCCTTTCACTGCACCGGGATCCCTGCCGCCGTGTCCGGCAGAAATAACCACGAGTCTGCCTGAAAGGTCATTGTCATTCAGGTAAAGGACAGTACCACCGGATTCTCTTACTGCCGCAGGATAAATTTTACTGATACCATCAATGCGTATTGTCACTTTACTGCCGTTTCTTGTTACAAATATACTTTTGACGAAACCATCATTGATATAGACCTGTCCTTCTGTAATGAGATTGTCAGGATCATCAAAGGACACATGGGTACCATTTGATTTTTGTTCAATTTTAGCTTCGTTGTTTCCGGACAGTTCTATTCCACTGATTTGAATTGAGTGGATTTCATCCTTATTATGGTAAGTCAAACCGTTGACAACCGGTTCATAGATACCGATTATGAAGTTGCTTTCAGTCTTTTCAAGCTCAAATGCACACTGGAATTTTGTTACTATTGATATTCTGGCTCCATCCTCTGAGGGATATGCATATATCTTTTCAACAAGTATACCGTCACCATCAAGCTCCAGTGTCCCGCAGGTCTTGAACCCCGGTATGAAAACATCAATTGTGTATGGGTCTGATGACCTTGATATCCTGTATCCTTCATAGTCACCGGTGTTCAATATAATGCTGTTGTTACGAAATTCAACGGATGTATTTTCATTCAGGAATGCACCTGATTCTGAAATATCAATGATGAATCTTCCTCCGTCAGCATTGAGTCTGTATCTGTAGTCATCATTTAAATCAAACACAAACCGGGTAATTCCATTTGATATACTGTATCTGATTCTCTCAAAAGTAACACCTGATGGCAATTCTTCATTGAGATCAACATCATACAAATCAAGGACAATTCTATCCGGGGAATCAAGTCTGAAATGAGCTTTTATTTTTTCAGGATTAACATTGAAGATTACCCTGTCTGAATCAATCCCTTTTTCAAGCATCAGAGTATTGCTTTCATCAGCATGGTTTTCATTGCTCCCTTCACTGATTGCAAGCTGATTGGCAGACATTTCTCCTGTGAAAGCCGTGTAAATTTCAATGGGTGCATATGAAACCCCATCTGTGATCATAACCGGTTTTCCAAAATCAAATTTGTTGCCATTTACAAAGATTTCAGTGGAATTGTATGAAAAGAGCATGACACTTCCATTTGATTCAACTTTGATGCTTTTTGTCTCTTCTATCCAATTTATGGTGGCTCCGCAGGTTTCAGATAACTGACGTATACCAAAATAGCTGTTTCCATTGAATGTTACAAGACCTATGCTTTTTATTTCGGTCATGCCATTGTCTGTATTCTTCTTGAGCACGATGCTGTCAGAACCTACGGTGGATTCATAGGTAACTGCAGATACACGTTCAAGTCCGGCAATAAAAAGAATTGCAATGATTATCAGGATGTAAGTGAATTTTCTCATCAGTATCTCCAATTTTTTATCTTATGTATGTATCAATTATATATTAAAAAAATTCCATGAACAATAGAATCATCATATTACGAAGGGATTTTCATTTCTTTCATATTCAATGGTTGTGAAGGTGCCATGCCCTGGATATACTATTGTCTTCTCAGGAAGGGAAAATAGTTTCTCTTTGATTGAGTTCATAAGATTATCCTGGTTTCCCCTTCCCAGATCAGTTCTGCCGATGGAAAGATAGAAAAGCGTATCCCCTGTAAAGACCATATTGTCTGTATGGAATGAAACACAACCGGGGGTATGTCCGGGGGTATGTATTGTTTTTATCATAAGGCTTCCTGATTCCATCACATCATTGTCATTCAGGATGATTTCAGCACTCCCGAATACCTTTCTTGAACCAAAAAGATCTGAACCATTCAATAAGTTGTCTGTGACGGCCTCGAAATCTTCACCATGCACGGCTGCCTTTATTCCGAACATATCCCGGGTTTCATTCAGATACACAATATGGTCAATATGTGCATGGGTTATAAGTATCATTGTCGGTGAAAGATCCCGTTGTATCATGTATGTTCTTAATATCGAGGGTTCTGTGCACGGATCGATTATATAACAATTCTTTTCGTCATGTACGAGATATGTATTGGCAGCAAACATCCTGCCGGTGAATTTCTTTACACTAATCATTTCTTCTCGGTTTCTTTCGTATATTTGAGTCAAGTATTATTGTAACAGGACCGTCATTGATTATCTCTACGGTCATATCTGCCGCAAATATTCCCGTTTCCACATGGATACCATGTTCCCTGGAAAGCAAATCAATGAAAGATTCATACAATTGTCTGGCCAATTCAGGTTCTGCGCTATTGGTAAAACTCGGCCTGTTTCCTTTTCTGCAATCTGCATACAGGGTAAATTGACTTATTACAAGTGCAGACCCGCCCACATCCTGTATTGACAGGTTCATTCTGCCGTTATCATCGCTGAAAATTCTCAAGGCTGCAATCTTTGACGCAAGATATTTCGCATCATCCGGACTATCATCGTTTCCCACACCAAGCAGGATGTTCAGGCCATTTGAAATGGAACCTGTAATACTACCCATTGTTTCAACGCTGCTCTTTTTTACCCTTTGTATGAGTGCAATCATTTTCTACCTGTATTCTTGTTTGTCCTGTTGATTTCCGTAACTCCTGATATCCTTTTCAGTTTCTTTATTACAAGAGCAAGCTGATCACGGTCTGTTATACCCATTTGAATCTTGATGTATGCCATTCCATCTGAATTTGCCCTGGCTTCAACAGAATTAAGGGTAACCTTGGAGTCATTCAGAATGTTCGTAACTTCACTGAGCAGATTCTTCCTGTCATGGGCATTTATTACTATTTCCGTCATGTATTCCTCTGATGTATCCCCGGACCACATGACCTCGATTCCCCTTTCGTTGAAACTAGGGTCATTTATTACATTTACGCAGTCACTGCGATGGACAGTTACTCCACGCCCCCTGGTTATGAATCCACAGATATCATCACCGGGTACCGGATTGCAGCATCTGGCCATAGTGACAAGGCAATTGTTAATCCCTTTTACAATTACACCCTTTTCACTGGTTGTATTTACATGTTCCGACTTGACCCTTTCGGAAGGTTTTGTTTTCTTCCCGGGTTCTTCCCCATTGATCCTGCGGTATGTCTCCTTGAGTTTGGATATAATTTTATTTGCGGTTATACCTGAATAACCAACGGCTCCAAGAGCATCTTCAAGGGATTTGAAATTATACCTTTCAAGCATCTGATTGTAGTACTCAGGCTTGAAAATGTCGGAATATACGATTCCCTGCCGTTTAAGCTCTGCCTCAATGAGTTCCTTACCCTTTTCCAGGTTTTCATCCTTGTGTTCCTTCTTGAAGTACTGTCTTATTTTATTCTTTGCCTGTGAACTCTTTACAAGCTTCAGCCAGTCACGGCTCGGGCCCTTCGCTGCTGCTGTGGTTATGACATCAACAATGTCACCGTTTTCAAGTTTATAACTTATAGGTACCATCTTGCCGTTGATCTTGGCACCTGTCATCTTGTTTCCTACAGCAGAATGAATCGCATAAGCAAAATCTATGGGAGTTGAACCTGCCGGAAGATTGATGACATCACCCTTTGGTGTAAATACAAATACTTCATCGTCAAACAGGTCGATTTTCAGATTATCATAAAATTCATCAGTATCATTTGTGTCCTTCTGCCATTCAACCATCTGCCTTATCCAGGCCAGTTTGCTCTCCATGTCGTCCACAGCGCCTTTTATACCCTGCTTGTACTTCCAGTGGGCTGCAATACCATATTCTGCTACACGGTGCATCTCATAGGTTCTTATCTGAGCCTCAAACGGTTTGCCCATCTTGCCTATTACAGTTGTATGAAGGGATTGGTACATGTTCTGCTTGGGCATGGCAATGTAGTCCTTGAAACGGCCCGGTACAGGCTTGAACATTTCATGAACCATTCCAAGTGCTGCATAGCAGTCCTTTATGGAATCGACTATTATCCTGACGGCAAACAAATCGTATATCTGATCCAGTGACGTTCCCTGTCTTTTCATCTTGTTATAAATACTGTAAAGATGCTTCGCTCTGCCGTCTATTCGTCCGATTATATTCTTTTCACTAAGATTTGAACTTATTTCAGAGATAATCTCCTGGATATACTTTTCCCTTTCAAGCCTTTTCTCCGAAATCTGATTTACAATGTTCCGATAGTCCTCAGGATACAGGTATCTGAATGCAAGGTCCTCAAGTTCCCATTTGAAGGCGGACATACCCAGTCTGTGGGAGATCGGTGCATAAATCTCAATTGTCTCCGTTGCTTTCTCAATTTGCTTTTCCCTTGATACATGGGAAAGTGTACGCATGTTGTGCAGTCTGTCTGAAAGCTTGATGATTATGACCCTTATATCCTTGGACATAGCCATGAGCATTTTTCTCAGGCTCTCAACCTGCTGCTCTTTCCTGGTATCAAGATTAAGTTTTGAAAGTTTGCTGACTCCTTCAACCATATCGGCGATTTCCTCACCGAAAATTTCCATTATGTCTTCATAAGTAGCTTCGGTATCTTCAATTACATCATGCATAATTCCGGCTGCTATGGTCTTTGAGTTCAGTTCCAGGTCTGCAAGTATCTTGGCAACTTCAATTGGATGACATAGAAATGGTTCCCCGGATAATCTTGTCTGTCCCTGGTGATATTTTTTGGCAACTTCATAAGCCTTTTCAATAATTGCGAAATTGGCATTGGGATTGTATGATTTTATTTTCTCTACAAGCTCGTTGTATACCTTTTCAGACATCGTTCATTCCATGAGGCTTCTGTATATGTTTGAGTCTTCAAGCCTTTTCTTTCCTCTGTCCTTAATGTTTATACTATAATATGAGAAAAGATCCTTTCTGTCCACAGATACAATACCCAGTTCATCAAGTATTTCAGCGGCAATCATGGCTTCAGGTTCTGCGCACAGCCGGAGCAAATCACTTCCGGGTGATTCCCCCGCATCAATCATTCTGTATAAACTTTCAATTGATTCCCTTGAAACAGTGAATGTTATATCCCGGTTTATTATTTTATATGCAGTTTCCGGCATTCCAATTGCAAAGAGTTCGCGGATCAACTGACCTGTACTGAAACTGCCCCCTGAACCAAGGTTGTTCCGGATGAACACCTTCAAAGCAATAAGCTTGCTGCAATTTCCGTATGAATCATGCAATGAGATATCCAGAAGTCTTGCCTGAGGCCTTCTGAATCCGTTGAATTCATTTATTTCCGGAACTACTGCAAAGTTATAAAGTTGATTTTCAACTATCAGGTCTTTGTATGAAAAAGAGTTGAAGGCAATGCATCTGATTGAAGAATTTCCCTTGTTTATGTCAAAAGAGATATGTGTGCCGTTTTTCCCGAGATTTCTTTTGTTGCTTATAAATGCCTTTTCAATTGCTACGACAGGTCTTTCGTTTCCGGATCCGAACGGACCAAGCTTATCAAGTGATTCCAGGAAGTTCATATCCATGTCTTCAGGGTTGCAAACAGTATCTATCCCGATTTTTTTCCTGAGCAATGAAGTGCCATCCAGCCTTGTTCTGAACTCTTTTATATTTATGGATTCTATCTTCATGCCTGCAGCCATATCATGGCCTCCGTAGCCAAGCAGCAGGTCCTTGCAGCCCTCCAGTGCCCTTATGAGACTGAAATCCCCTGTGCTTCGTCCTGAGCCCTCACAAACCCCGTTCTCCTCAGTCAGAACGAATACAGGTTTGCAAAAATAGTCCACAAGCTTTGATGCTACTATTCCAAGAACTCCTTTATGAAGTCCATGTCCGGAGACTATGATTACGGAATTGCCCAGTAAATCAGTATCATCAAGGATATAATCCCTCAGTTCATTGAATGTCCTGTCCTGTTCAATTTTTCTAAGATTATTGAGTTTTGATAATTCAGCAGCCCTGGATACCGCCTGAAACATAGAACTTTCATTGAGCAATTCAAAGGCAAGTCCGGCATTGCCCATGCGTCCCGCAGCGTTCATTCTTGGTCCAATCATAAAACTGATTGCATAAGAGTCAATCTTACTCTTCTCCAAACCTGCATTTTCAATTATGGCATCAATTCCCGTCAGCTTTTTTTTGCGAAGAAAATCAATACCCAGTGATGCAATTACCTTATTTTCTCCGGTCAGGGGCACAATATCAGCGATTGTACCGATAGCACAAATACCAATATATTTTTTGTAAGCTTCCTTGTCATCTGACCTCATGGACAAGGCCTGTACAAGTTTGAATGCCATTCCGGCACCGGATAAATATGGAAACGGATATGAATTGTCATTCCTGGTATTACAAAGAACTGCAGTCGCCTTCGGGAGGCTTCCCTTTGTCTGATGATGGTCTGTAATAATTACATCTATTCCATCATTCATCATGGTATCTACTTCATCAAAGGCTGTTACGCCGCAATCCGTTGTAATAAGAAGGGATACACCTTCATTTAAAAGATTTCCTGCCTTTTCCATGGATATTCCGTAACCATCATCGAATCTGTCGGGAATGAACCACCGTACATCAACTCCGGTTGATTTGAGATAGTCGTAAAGTATATAAGCGGAAGTAACACCGTCTGCATCATAATCCCCGTGTACACAGACTTTAGAGCCCAGGTCCATATGCTTCATAATGCATTCCACGGCTTCGTACATTTCATTTATAAGATAGGAATCATTGAGATGATTGAAATCTACGGAAGTAAATCCGGAAATCTCCATGTCCCTGACCTGCAGAATTCTTTTATGAAGTTCAGAGCCCTGAAATTCCCTGTCTTTGTAAATCCATTCACTTTCGAACATCTATCTGTTTGCTATGACTGCTACCGGAGCAATCCCTTCCCTGAAATCAGAGGCTGCGGCAAACTTGCCTCCCAGAACCAGTGTGCCTGTTGTATCAATATAGCCCCAGTTGGTTCCTGCATCAAACTCAGTCTGTACAGCTGCCAGTCCTTCAGAGAATGAGAAGGCCTCTGAAAAACCACGGTTGATTATTATTTCATTGGCAGGATTGATATAGGACCATGAACCCTTGAGGGTAGACCCAATATAAACAGGAGCAAGGTTTTCTGAAAAACCTTTTGTAAACCTGTATGTCAGACCAATCACTATATTCCCTTCCCTGTCAATGAACCCCCAGTCGCTTCTTTCAGGGTCCGCAGTCAGTTTTACGGCTGCATATCCGTTCTGGAAGTTCCTGGCATATGTATACATTGGTTCAATCACCTGATCTCCGTTCATATCAATATAGCCTGAAAGACCGGCGCTTCCGGAACCTTCCAGGAACATTGCAAGGCCTTCAGAAAAAGAACTCAGACCGGTGAACCTGGGTTCAATGGCATAATTCCCCTCAGTATCAATGAATCCCCACAGATTTCTGTCATTCTCATCTTTGCTTTGTACGGCTGCCAGTCCTTCTGAAAAGGAAAAAGCATCCTTGAACTCCTTGTCAAAGAGCCTGTTCCCATCCCTGTCAATGAAGAACCATGTTTCGACATCATCCTCAAGAATCATAACGGGTGCTATTCCATCGGAAAAGAGTCCCACTTCATCATATGCAAAATCAATGACTATTTCATTGGAAAAATTGATATATCCCCACTTGCCATAATCCTCAGCTCCTGCCCTTACCGCAAGCAGTCCCTCACTGGCAGGCAGAGCTGCATGGTAGTATGGTTGTATTACCCAGTCGCCGTTCTTATCTATATATCCATATAGTTCTATAGGGACCTTTATGCAACCACCCAGAATTACAACCATAAGAACTGTCATAACGATGAATGAAAAAAGGCGTTTGAGTGTTTTGTTTTTTACGGACATGTTAATCTCCCTGAAATTGTACTAAATACTATTCTTTATACAATAATTTGTCCGGTCTTCTGCCATGGCAGTAACCGTCCATATGTTTCCATTTTACACCATCCAGCTGTGGAAACTCCAATATTTCATTGACCAGTGCAAGCGTAAATGTCCTGAAATAAGTACTGCAGGGGTCTGCCCTTCCTGTAATACCGGTGTGAAGTGTCCATCCATAATCAGAATGGGAGGCATTTTCAAGTCCCCTGAATCCTCCCTCCTGGTCCCAGGTGTTCAATAAATAAGGCAGAAACCGCTCAATTGATTTCTTTACCTCTCCACCGCATATGTCATACTGACGGCTCAGCGAGACCAGTGTATCAACGGCATCCATATCTCCGCAGCATCCGAACCCCGAGTAACTCCCGTCATCAGTCTGAAGTCTGAGTGTGCTGGTTATCATTTTTTCAGGATCCGGGACTTCCCTGTTGAACATCCAGTAAACCATCAGTGTATGATAACCTCCGAACTGCTGGCTGAAAAGCGGTGCTGTTCCAACAGGATTCCACCATCCTGTTTCCCTGTCAGTGTTGTTGTCCATCCAGTCAAAGAATTCATCCATGGCAATGCGATTATCAATGTTACCTGTAATCTCACTGTCCGTTCCCATAAGGCATCCCATGTCATATGTCCGGTTTCCGGTTTTCCATGGGTTTTCCCATGGCAGGCTCTCAATCCATCTGGTCATTTCACCCGGGGACCTGTACTTTTCGAGACATTTGAAAGGATGTACCGGTTCATGCCCAAGAACATGAAGTGCTCCATTAATGAATGTTGCACCATGCCAGTATATATCCTGGATACTGTGCACCTCATTTTCATGAAAATTATTATTGTCCAGGGGTTCATTGTATAGTCCTGTTGTCTCGTTCTGTCCAGCCTTCAAAAATGAAGCCCATTCATTCCGGTAAACTTCATCCATTTCTCTGATCAGGCCTACAAGTGAATAAGTAAGGGCCGGATATGCACTTGCCCAATAGGTTGCAGGAAAATCCGGTGTAAATGAATATCCTTCAAATACACCGGATGCAATCTTTCTTCTGCTGAAAAATTCATTGATTCCGTTTAAAAGCCTTGCTGAACCAATCATTGGCCTTTGATTTGCTCCTCATCAAGCTTTATAGCCAGATCTTTGAGCTGTATGTCATCAACCTGTGACGGTGCATCAGTCATAGGACAGGCAGCTGTCTGGATCTTCGGGAAAGCTATTACATCCCTTATGCTGCTTTTGCCTGCCAGCAGCATGATCAGCCTGTCAAGACCAAATGCTATTCCACCATGGGGCGGTACACCATACTCAAATGCTTCAAGGAGGAAACCGAATCTTTCATGGGCCTGCTCATCTGTAAAACCAAGGAGGTTGAATATTTTCTTCTGGATATCATGTCTGTGTATCCTTATACTTCCTCCACCCAGTTCAACTCCGTTCAATATTATGTCATATGCCTTGGCTCTGACGGAACCCGGATCGGTTTCCAGCTTTCCGAGGTCTTCATCAAGGGGCGAAGTAAATGGATGATGCGTTGATGTCCAGCGCTTTGATTCTTCGTCATACTCAAGCAACGGGAAATGGGTTACCCAAAGGAAACTGAATTTCTCCTTGCCTTCAAGAAGATTGAATCTTTTCGCAATTTCAAGTCTCAGGGCTCCCAGTGAATCAAATACCACTTTGTTTGTATCAGCCATGAAGCAAATCAGGTCTCCGTACTCAGCACCTGTCCTTTCAAGGACCATATTGATTTCCCTTTCGCTGAGGAACTTGGTGACAGGTGATTTCAATTCATCCTTGTCCACTGCTATCCAGGCCATGCCCTTTGCTCCATAGGTTTTTACAAACTCACCGAGTGCATCTATTTCTCGTCTGCTTAATTTCTCATAACCCTTCTTGATATTGATTGCTCTTACACTTCCGCCCTTTTCAACTGCACCTGAAAAAACCTTGAATCCCGAGTTCCCCAGGATATCAGAAAGGTCAATTAGTTCAAGACCGAATCTTATTTCAGGTTTGTCAGAACCGAACCTGTTCATAGCCTCTTCATAGGTCATTCTTTTGATCGGCAGTTCAACATCTACGCCAATGGTCTCCTTCATCAGCCGTTTGATGAATCTTTCGTTCACTGCAAGAACATCCGATTCGTCAACAAAAGACATCTCTACGTCTATCTGGGTGAATTCAGGCTGTCTGTCAGCGCGAAGATCTTCATCCCTGAAACACTTCACAATCTGCATGTATCTGTCAAAACCTGAAACCATGAGCAATTGTTTGAAAATCTGAGGTGACTGCGGCAGAGCATAGAAGCTGCCTTTGTTAACACGACTGGGAACCAGATAATCCCTTGCTCCTTCAGGTGTACTTTTGGTAAGGAAAGGTGTTTCGATTTCAAGGAATCCGTTATCATTGAAAAAATCCCTTGTAACCTTTACTGCCTTATGACGAAGCACGAAATTTTCCTGCATGGTCGGTCTTCTGAGGTCAAGATATCTGTACTTAAGACGCAGAAGTTCATTGGTCTTGCTGTTTTCACTCATATCAATCGGAGGAGTTTCAGCCTCTGACAGTATTTTAAGAGTGTCGGCAACAATTTCAATATAACCGGTTTCCAGATTTGGGTTTATTGTTTCTTCATCCCTTTGCACAATGGTACCTGAAACAGCTATGACATATTCATTCCTGAGGGACTCCGCTTTTGCAAACAGAGCAGCATCGTCTTCACTTTTGAAGACAACCTGCATTACGCCGCTTATATCCCTTACATCCACGAAAATGACGCCGCCAAGATTTCTTCTTTTGTTGACCCAACCCATGACAGTGGCCTTGTCACCTATGTTGTCCCTGGTAAATCCGGTACATCTTCCGGTTCTTTTCATACCCAGCATTGATTCAGCCATAAAATAACCTACACTTTCTTCTCTATTATTCTTTTGTAAATGGAATCCAGGCTGACTTCCTTTCGTTCACCGGTCTCCATCACAAGTATTTCCGCTTTGTTAATTGATATCTCTTCCTCACCCATGACAACAACATATTTTGCCTTTTTTCTGTTTGCATCCTTCATCTGTGCCTTTACGCTTCTGTCGAGAAGGTCCATTTCCGTATACACATCTGCCTTTCTCAATGCACAGGAGATTTTCCTTGCGTATGCATATGATTTTTCACCGACAGTAACGAAATATATTTCTGGGATTCTTTCTGTTCCGGGCAGCAGGTTTCTGCTTTCAAGTTCCATTATGAGTCTTTCAACACCCATGGAAAACCCGACTCCCGGGACATCGTTGCCACCGATTGCACTAATCAGTCCGTCATACCTTCCGCCTCCGCAGACTGTACCCTGTGTTCCTACATTTTCAGAGATGAACTCAAATACAGTCTTGGTGTAGTAATCAAGTCCCCTGACAATCCTTTTATTCAGGGTGTAATCTATATCGAGCCTGTCAAGACCGGTTCTGAAACTTGAAAAGTGCTCTGCACATTCCTCACAAAGGTGATCGGTTATATATGGAACTCCTTCGGATGCCGCAATGCATTTTTCTTCCTTGCAGTCAATGAGTCTCAGTGGATTTGTTTCATAACGTCTCTTGCAGTCATCGCACATGCCGGCAATCTTATCCCTGTAGTATTCCTTCAGAATATCATTGTAGGCAGGTCTGCACTTACTGCACCCGATACTGTTGATTTCAAGGCTCAGGTCTCCTATATCAAGCTTGCTGAAGAAATTACCCAGCAGTGATATCAGCTCAACATCAGCATTGGGACTTTCTGCTCCAAGAACCTCAGCTCCAAGCTGATTGAATTCCCTGTATCTCCCCTTTTGTACATTTTCATACCTGTAGGCAGTAATCTTATAAAACAATTTTATAGGTTGCGGAAGAGAGGCCATGCCATGTTCAACATAGCTTCTGGCTATTCCGGCAGTACCTTCAGGTCTGAGGGTCAGGGAACGGCCGCCCTTGTCAACAAACGTATACATCTCCTTTTGTACTATATCCGTCGTTTCTCCGACTCCCCTGTCGAAAAGACCAGTGTATTCAAAGACAGGGGTTCTTATTTCACCATATCCCGAATTCAGGCAGACATCAGTAAAAAGCTCCTCTATATATCTCCATGTCTTCATTTCCTCAGGCAAAATGTCCTTTGTTCCCTTTGGTACTGAAATCTTCATGATTCCTCCGTTTCTACATTTATATATCTGCGGATAATAAAAAACCGCCTCTTACAGTAAATCTGCAAGGGACGGGAATTCCCGCGGTGCCACCCTTGTTGGCCTAGGCCCACTCAAGTTCCTTAACGCGGAAAACGTCCATCCTTACCTCTGTTTATCGTTTCAGGATGAAGGCTCAGGAGTGTCGCTGTACCCGGATTTCATACACTGGAGCTCTCAGCCAAGGCTCCTGTTTTCTGTTGTACTATTGCCGGTAGGTCTCCGTCATTGCTTTTAATATATATTAATGAGCGGACCGCACTTTGTCAAGTGGAGAAAGTTATAAGGATTACAATCCTGGATATGGCTTTTGCTTGTCTTTGGCCTGTTGTTTTGCTATATTGGTTGAGGATAAAAGGTAGGTATTATATGGAAATAGGTTTTTTGGTTGATTTGGCAATTATACTCCTGAGTACAAAGGCCCTGGGAGTCATAACAAAGAAGTTCCAGCTCCCACAGGTTGTAGGTGCATTGCTGGCAGGTCTTATCCTTGGTCCGGCAGTCCTTGGTGTAATCCATGAGTCAGAGTTAATCCATGACCTCGCTGAAATCGGTGTAATAATCATAATGTTCAGCGCCGGTACGGAAGTTGATATAAATGAACTGAAAAAAACCGGAAAAGCTTCCCTGATTGTTGCCGCATTCGGCGTAGTAGTTCCATTGCTTGGCGGTTTTCTCATTGCATCACTGTTCAATCTTTCATTCATGCCGCTGATGGAAAATATCTTCATCGGAGTTATTCTGACCGCAACCAGTGTTAGTATTACGGTTGAAACACTTCAGGAAATGGGAAAGCTCAAATCAAAGGCGGGAACAATAATTCTTGGAGCTGCAATTCTGGATGATGTAATAGGACTTATAGTCCTGACCTTCATAATGGGAATTTCAGGAACAGGTGAGTCCGGCCCATTCTATATTGTTTTGCTGAAGATAGTTTTATTCTTTGTTGTGGCTCTTCTTGTGGGAATACCTTTCAACAAACTTTTCAACAGCTATGGCAAAGTCCATAAAAAGAAAAGAAGATTTCCCATTTTTGCCCTTGCCTTCTGTCTTTTCATTTCCTTCATCGGTGAAAGATATTTTGGAGTTGCAGATATAGCCGGAGCATTCATAGCAGGACTTGTCATTTCCACGACAGTGCACAGCGGCTATATCCATAGAAGGGTTGAAATACTGTCATATATGCTGCTGACTCCCATTTTCTTTGCTTCCATTGGCATCAGGATTGAAATATCGGGATTGTCATGGCACCTTGTCCTGGTTTCCCTTGGAATAACAGCCGTTGCAATACTTACAAAGATACTTGGCAGTATGCTTGGTGCAAGACTTTCAGGAATCAAAGGTCCTGATACTCTCAGAATCGGAATAGGCATGGTAGCAAGAAGCGAGGTAGCACTTATCGTCACAAACAAAGGGGTCAGTGCCGGAATCATACCCGTCTCATATTTTGCTCCTATAGCAGTGATGGTTATTCTGACATCAATTATGACACCTATTCTTTTGAAGATTGTATTCTCTGATAAAAAGGTAAAAACATTGCCGGAAAGTGGTGCCGATGCCGTTGCTTGACAAGATTTTCAGCAAAAAGGTTATTGTATGGTGTTTCATCGCCTTTGTTCTGGTTGTTATTTTATACTTTGGATTCCGGTATTTTTCCGCTCAAAGGTATTACAGGGAATCAAATGAAATGAAGGCTGCTTTCTTTGTTCTGCTGGATAATGGAAGCCATGATGAAATCATGGAAAGCTGGCCTGAGGTTTACACCAGATTCAGGGATGACAATACTTTTCTTGAGGATTTTTCCGATGAAATATTCGATATGTATGTTTCATATTACCAAAGCAGATTCATTGAAGGCATAATTGACGAAGAAAAATTTCTTCTGTGCCGTAACTTTTACTCATTTTTGGAGAAGGATTCCTTTGAAATGACTGTTTCAGCCATATATGATGATTATCTGGGCAAATCCATCGATTACCGTACATTCATATCGGCTATGAATGATTTTTACTTGTTTTCCCTGTATGAATCACCCAGGATCGTTGAGCTGCTTGACCTTGCTTCACTGATCTATGATTCAAGACAGTCCTACCTGCTTGCTGAGTCAAACCACCGTACAGGTGAATATGACAAGGCAATCGAGTTATATAAAAATGTGATACCACAGGATATAATATATTATCCCCTTGCAATTGAAAAAATAGATGAATGCATAGAATTGCTTCGTGTTAAAATATCAAACGGAAACTGATTCATGCCAGGCATCCCTGACTTCCTCCCTTTATTCCAAGCACTCTGTCTATTTCACTTATGACCCTGAGTTTGTGTCTTATCCAGGCAGGAGCTATAAGCATGCTTTTATCAGGATCCCCGGTAAGCCTGTGAATTATGATATCTTTTCCAAGGTGCATGATTGCATCCGTAACCCAGTCAATGTATTCATCCATTTCCAATGGAGTGAACTCATTTAATATACTGTACTCATACAGCGGAGAATTTCTCTGTATATAAATATTGTGAATCTTGACACCCCATGGGTTGAATCCATTGATATATTTGACTGATCTGATGAAATCACCTTTGTTTTCCCCCGGAAGACCGGCTATAAGATGGACGACGGTTTTTATGCCTGCTTTTTCAAGGCCTGACATTGCTTCCTCAAATACGCTGTTTTCATATCCCCTGTTTATCAGTTTCGCCGTAGCTTCCGATGAAGTCTGTAATCCGAGTTCAAGCCAAAGAAAAGTTCTTTTGTTCAATTCTTCAAGAAGACCCATTATGTCGTCCCCCAAGCAATCCGGCCTTGTAGCAATGGCAATTCCTGCTATACATGGAACTGCAAGAGCCTCCTCATATAAATCCGACAGTACTGAGGGGTTGGCATAAGTATTTGAAAAATTCTGGAAATATGCTATATGACGGGAAGCAGACCACTTTCTTTCATTCACTGTCTTTCCTTCCTCAGTCTGTTGAGTAATTGATTTATGGCAGTCACCGGAGAATTCACTTCCTCCTGAATCCGTACAGAACAGGCAGCCTTTTCCACCGTTATCCCTGTTTGGACATGAAAGGCCTGCATTAATGGAAACCTTGCCTATCTTTGTTCCGAACTTAGACCTAAAATAATCGTTCAGGGTATTATATCGCTTCATTTCATTGCACCTGGGAGTCAGCCTTATCCCCGCTCAAGATATCAGCTCTTTTTCTGTTCCTGAAAAATATTGTCTTGAATTCACTGACTATTGTACCTGAAAGTATAAGGAGACATCCTATCGCCGTCATCGAAGTCAATCTTTCAAAATTCCCCGTCGAATCCGGAATAAGCATGGTAAAAACCAAGGCAAACATGGGTTCCATGGTAAAGATCAAGGCCGCGTGGGATGGGTTTGTATCCTTTTGTACCAGTATCTGCGCAGTGAATGCTATGGCCGTTCCGAAGACTGCCGTTACTGCAAGTACAATTATTACCTCTGCGTTAAACACAATTCTGCTGCGGTCAAAAACGAGCCATATGAAAGTTGTAAGTGCGGCTGCCGTCCATAGTTGAACTATTGAGAGCCCTACTGTATCACTCCTTATGGAGAATTTTGATATGAAGACTATCTGAAAAGCAAAGGCTATGGCACACAGCAAAGTAAGGAAATCGCCCGGATTCAATCTGAATTCAACCATTCCTGATATTAAAAACAGACCTGCAGTTGCAATTATAATACCGATTATGGTCAGCCGGGGTGTCTTTTGTTTGAAAAAGAGGCTGAGTACCAGGGGAACGAATGCAACATTCATTGAAGTTATGAAAGCTGAATTTGATGCTGTAGTGCTGTAAAGTCCGAAAACCTGAAAAGCCATTCCGGCTACCAGAAGAATTCCTATGACAGCTCCACCGCCCACTTCCCTCTTACTTATGTCCCTGTGCTTTTTGATAAAAATCAATGAAACTATGATGGCCGCAAGAATAAACCTCATGGATAAATACGCAAGCGCAGGAACATGGACAAGGACATTTCTCATCAATGGGAAACTGATGCCCCAGAAGGCAGTCATCGTTAGAAGAATAAGATCGGCCCTAAGCTTTTTACTCATGTCAACTCCTCTGAAATCCATCTGATATAATAAACTAAAAGAGTAATATATACAATATGGAGGTTGTTATGAAAATTATATATCATGGACATGCATTCCTGGAATTTGTAACAGACTTGAATATACTCCTTGACCCGTTCATATCAGGCAATCCGCTTTGTGAAAAGGCACAGAGCGATTTCAATCCGGACCATATACTTCTTACACACGGGCATCGTGACCACTATGGCGACACAGAACAAATTGCATCCCGTACAAAATGCCCTGTTCATGCAATTGCTGAATTGGCCAGGTGGATAAGCCAGCGTGGTTTTTCAGTAGTACCATTCAATCTTGGAGGTTCCTTTTTTGCAGGGGATTCAAAGATAACAGCCGTACAGGCCATACATTCAAACTCAACTCCCGACGGCACTTATGGAGGTATTGCATGCGGTTTTATAATAAACCACAAGGGAAAGACAATATATGCCGCCGGAGATACTTCTTATTTTTCGGACATGAAATTCATTGGTGAAAGATATGACATTGACATAGCCTTCCTTCCCATCGGGGGAACTTACACAATGGATACTGGAGATGTGATGCGGGCTGCAAGCGACATTCGTCCCGGAATGCTGGTTCCGATACATTACAATACCTTTGATCTTATAAAAGCCGACACATCGACTTTGTCAAAGGACCTGGAATCGATTGGTGTATCATGCACAATCATGGAGCCTGGTTCATTCATCATAATCTGACTACATTGCCTTCAGAAGGGCAAGGTAATACCCTACGCACTGACCTATGTTTTCAAGTGATATCCTTTCATTTGTACCATGGATTCTCTTCATGTCGGAGGTATCTATTGTGTAAGGTGTAAATCTGATTGTATCCTTGGTTATGTCCTGGAATTTTATGCTGTCCGTACCTGCTACCATGAGATAAGGAACAATGGCAATTTCACTGCTGATACCTTTTACTGCTCCAGCAGCTTTAATGAAAAAGTCATTCTCCCATGAGCTGATTGCTGATGGTTCCTCATGTCTCAATATGGTACTTGTATGTTCAATTCCTTTGCAGGCCCTTGCTATGTGTCTTATAACATCTCCGGATGAATCAGTCTGCAGAATCCTGCAGTTGACTGTAAAATTTGAAACCTGTGGGAGGACATTTGGTTCCATGCTTCCTTCAGCCATTGTAGGAGCTATTGTTGTCCTTAGAAGAGCCTCCCCGGTTGTACCGGGTTTTTTAAAAATCCATATGAACAGATATTTGAACAACCAGAGATTTGCAAGTATTATGCGCCATCCAAATCCCATGTACCTTGCAAGTGATTCAATCATATGCCGTACAGGAGATACCAGTTTCACTTTCATCTTTTTTCTTTCGAGGCTGCATATTGCCTTTGCAGCAAGTCCGAGGGAACTGTTTGCAGGTGGAGTCGATGCGTGTCCTCCCCGTCCCTTTATATCAACCCTTACATTCAGATAACCCTTCTCCCCTACTCCCATATAGGCAACTGGCCTCTTAACTCCGGGAAAACTTCCTGTGTTTATGCATCCTCCTTCATCCATGACGAATTCAAATCTGATATTTTTTTCAATGAAGCTGTCAAGTATCTTACGGGCTCCGTTTCTACCGTCGGTTTCCTCATCATGACCGAAGGCAAAATATAATGTCCGTTCCGGCCGGAACCCTTCAGAAATCAACAGCTCGCATGATTCAAGTAGCGTTATAATCTGAAGTTTAATATCCATTGTCCCCCTTCCCCAAACAAATCCTTCTTGGATAAGACCGGAGAATGCGCCATATTTCCAGTTTTCTTCTGTTCCTTCTTCAACAGGAACAACGTCAATATGGGCCATGAACAGACCCGGTAAAAGATCAGGATTATTCCCCTTCCACTTATAAACAAGGCTATAACCGTTGATTATTTCCAGTTCCATCGCAGAATGAACGGCCGGGAATATTTCGTAAAGCTTTTCCCTGAATGCTATGAACTGGGTGTAATCAAAATCATTGCAGTCACTATGTGAAATTGTTCTGATCTTTATGACTTCAGACAATTTTGCTGCCACTTTTTCTTTATCAAATTCAATTTCGTTTTTTAACGGTAAATATTTATCATCGTTGGGTTTATGGTTGAATGCTCTGACCATAACTATGGACAATATAAGAATTATTACTGCGACAGGTATAAGAATCATGATTTAACTTCCCTTTGTTTGATAAGTCAATTGTATCAAAACCTGACCTTCAATGAAATCGATTCAGGAAGAAAAATATATTGAATACAAACATTGCTGTGCTATAATGCAATACATGAAAAATGAAGCTACTGAAATTAAATATATAAACGGTGGGGTTACTGCTCCCAGAGGCTATGTGGCCGCAGGGATACACTGTGGAATAAAAAAAGATAATAGCCCGGATCTTGCGATTCTTTACTCTGAAACCCCATGCAGTGCTTTTGCAGTATTTACAAAAAACCGCGTAAAAGGACATTCTCTACTTCTGTCAATGGAAAACATCAGCAAGGGCCGGAAACACTGCATTTTCATCAACAGCGGAAACGCAAATGCATGTATTGGTGACCGGGGTATGCAAGATGCCAGAACCATAGCATTGACATGTGCTCAAAAGCTGGGAATAAGCGCTCATGAAGTGCTTACTGCTTCAACCGGAGTAATAGGTTCTCCCCTTCCCATGGATAAAATTCTTCCGGGAATTGAAAGTGCCTGTCAGAATCTTTCAGCCGCCGGCGGAAGTGATGCTGCAAGTGCCATAATGACTACTGATACATTCAGCAAGGAGTATTCGGTAAAGGTTGAACTCTCGGGTCACACCGTTACAATAGGAGGCATGGCCAAAGGGTCCGGAATGATACACCCTAATATGGCAACAATGATTGCAGTCATAACAACCGATGCAGACATTGAGTCCGGTATGATGGAAGCACTGGTACGGGAATCGGTTGACAGCTCATTCAACAGGATATCCGTAGATGGCGATACAAGTGTATGTGATACAATGATGTGCCTCGCAAACGGATTGAGCAGATATGTCCCGGAAAGTGAAGACTCACCTGACTTTCAAAAATTCAAGGAAGCCTTCCTTCTTGTATGTACCGAATTATCCAAAAAAATTGTAATGGACGGAGAAGGTGCAACGAAACTTCTTGAAATCAATGTAATCAATGCCATTGACCCAACCTCTGCGGAAACAGCTGCAAGGTCAATAGCCAACTCACCCCTTGTAAAAACTGCCTTTTATGGAGAAGACGCAAACTGGGGACGCATCCTTACTGCGGCCGGATATTCGGGGGCATCCTTCAAACCTGAACTGACATCAATCAGTATAGGCAGCCTTTTGATGTTTGATAAAGGCACTGTAGTTGGGTTTGATGAAACCGAGGCTTCAAGGATATTGAAAAACAAGGAAATCTCAATTACCGTTGACTTTGGCGAGGGTTCATTCAATGAAAGGATATGGACCTGTGACCTTTCCCATGGATATATTGATATAAACGCCCATTATAGAACTTAGTTTATATACACTGTATTCACTCTCCTGACTGCCCTCTGGTTCTACAGTATTTCCATGCATGACCGAACCACTGTTATACCGTTTCTATTTCTTGTTAATTGCTCACACTATTTAACATCGATTTAACATTTCCATAATCGCGCCTTAATGACCCGGCAGTAATCTTACCTCGAAATAATAATTTTGGAGGAAAAATGAAAATGAAATTCCACAAGGTATTGGCCATAATAATGGCAGCAGTTCTGATGATTGCTTTGTTTGCAGGATGTAAGAAGGATAATGGCACAGGTGAGGAAACTGACACTTATAAATTATCAATCATAGGTTCAACTTCCGTGCAGGCCATAGCAGGTCCTCTTGCAGAGGCATTTGAAGACAAATATCCCGGTTCAAGCGCAGAAGTTCAGGGAGGCGGTTCAACTGTTGGTGTCACCCAGGCAACGGAAGGCGCAGCTGACATCGGAATGGCTTCCAGGAATCTCAAGGACTCCGAACAGGGTAAGGGTCTTGTTGAACACAAAATTGCAGTTGATGGCATAGCTATCGTAGTACATCCCAATAACACACTGACTTCACTGACAACTGAACAGGTTCAGAATCTCTTTTCAGGCGTAATAACAAACTGGAGCGAACTCGGTGGAGCTGACAATCCGGTGGTTGTTGTATCCCGTGAAGAAGGCTCTGGAACAAGGGGTGCCTTCGAAGAAATCCTTGATCTCGAAGACATGGTATTACAGACAATCGTTTCCGACAGCACAGGAGCAGTCAAGGCAACTGTTGCAGGAAATGAAAATGCAATAGGATACATCTCAGCAGGTTCCATGGACTCATCAGTAAAGGCAATGGTAATCGACGGTGTTGAGTGTACGACTGCCAATATCAAATCAGGCGTATACACTGTTTCGAGACCATTCCTGATGCTTACCCTTGGAGAACCCAATGAAAATGCAAAGGCTTTCCTTGATTTCGTATTCAGCAAAGAAGGTCAGGACATCATAGAAAATGAAGGTTATGTCAGAGTTGACTGATGCTATTTGACTGCAGGCGGGTTGCTTCTCCCCTTTTTGAAGCAGCCCGTTTGTTTTTGCATGATAAAAGCCAACTCAGATATAACGGAGGAAAATAATGAGTAATGCCAGTGAATTGAAAAAATTCAATAAAAAAACCAGGATTATGACATTCCTGGTTGAAAACTTGTTCATGGTATGTGCATTCGTATCGGTTCTAGCAGTAGCCATTATAACTTTCTTTATCTTTTATTCAGGGCTGCCCGGTATGATTGAGATCGGAATATTTGATTTCATTTTCGGTACGGACTGGAGCCCTGTTTATGCAGATGGCGGCTTCGGTATCCTGCCCATGATACTTGGTTCGATTTATGCTACGGCAGGAGCAATAATAATAGGAGTACCGGTAGGTTTGTTCACTGCCGTCATGTTGTCACGGATAGCACCCAAATGGCTTTCACGCATAATGAGGCCTGCTATAGAACTTCTTGCAGGTATACCTTCTGTAGTTTATGGATTCTTCGGGCTTATGGTTATTGTTCCATTTGTGCAAAAGTTCTTTTCATTACCCATGGGCCAGTCTCTTTTCAGTGCAATACTGATTTTGTCACTTATGATTCTCCCGACAGTGATAACCATTTCGATAACTTCGATCAATTCAGTTCCACGCGAATACACGGAAGCTTCACTTGCCCTGGGAGCGACAAAAATAGAGACTATATTCAAGGTTGAGATACCTGCAGCCAAATCAGGTATTCTTTCCGGGGTAATACTTGGCATTGGCAGAGCCATAGGTGAGACCATGGCTGTAATCATGGTTGCAGGTAACAGCCCATATATGCCAACGGGATTGTTCAGCAGCTTCAGGACACTTACAGGAAACATTGCCATTGAAATGGGTTATGCATCAGGACTGCATCGATCTGCCCTGTTTGCAACAGGAGTTATACTCTTTGTTTTCATAATGATTCTTAACCTTGTCCTAATGGCAATAACCAGAAAAGGAGGAGCCGTACGTGAATAGAAAGAATAAATCATACGATTTAATAATGAAGGCCTTGATATGGATATTCTCTGCAGTAACACTTGTTTTCTTCCTACTGGTCACCGGATTCATAATTATCAAGGGTGCCCCACAGATAAGCTGGTCATTTCTGACGGATATATATAAGGTTACCGCTGATAAACACGGAATTCTTCCAATGATGGTCAACACTGTTTATCTTATTCTCATTACCCTATTGATCAGCGTTCCGGTAGGAATATTTGCAGCAATATATCTTGTTGAATATGCAAAGCCCGGAAAAATTGTCTCAGTTATACGTTTTACAACGGAAACCCTGGCAGGAATTCCATCCATTGTATATGGTTTGTTCGGGCTTATCTTCTTTGTTTCATTCCTGAAGCTGGACTGGTCCATTCTTTCAGGTGCACTCACCCTTTCCATCATGGTTTTGCCCGTAATCATTAGAACAACCGAAGAAAGCCTTAAAACTGTACCAAGGGAATACAAGGAAGGAAGCCTGGCACTTGGTGCAACAAGACTGAGGACAATTTTCAAGATAATACTCCCCAATGCAATATCAGGAATTTTAGCAGCAGTAATACTAAGTATCGGCCGTATAGTCGGAGAAACTGCTGCGCTTTTGTTTACTTCCGGTATTGTTCCCAAGATAGCCCAGTCAATTTTCAATTCAGGAAGAACAATGTCACTTCATTTATATCTTCTCGTTACTGAGGGTATTTCCACGGATGAAGCATATGGAACAGCATTTGTACTTCTGGTTATAGTAATAGTAATAAACAGATTGTCAGCATATCTTGCCGGCAGACTAAGGAAAAGACTACAAGGAGGATCAGCGGAATGATCAAAGTCAGGACAAAGGACCTAAACCTTCATTACGGAGACCATCATGCTTTGAAGGATATTTCAATGGATATAGAAGAAAACAAGGTGACTGCCCTTATAGGACCATCGGGATGCGGAAAATCGACCTTCCTCAAATCCCTGAACAGAATGAATGACCTGATTCCTATTTGCAGGATTGAAGGTCTGGTTACACTGGATGGTGTAGATATATACAAGGATGTCAATGTGGTTGAACTAAGGAAGAAGATTGGCATGGTTTTTCAAAAACCCAACCCCTTCCCCATGAGCATTTACGACAACATAACCTATGGACCAAAGACTCATGGCATTAGGAAAAAATCCATGCTTGACGAAATAGTTGAAAGAAGTCTCAGGGATGCGGTCCTCTGGGATGAAGTCAAGGACAGACTAAGAAAAAGCGCTCTTTCGCTGTCAGGCGGTCAGCAGCAGAGACTATGCATAGCAAGGACACTTTCCGTTGAACCCGAAGTTATGCTCATGGATGAACCTACTTCAGCACTTGACCCTATATCAACTCTTAAGATCGAGGATTTGATTTCCGAGTTGAAGAAGAACTATACTATAATCATTGTGACACATAATATGCAGCAGGCAGGTAGAATATCTGATAATACAGCATTCTTCCTTCTCGGAGAAGTCATTGAATTCGGGGAAACGGAAAACATTTTCAACGTTCCTACTGACAAGAGGACAGAAGATTATATAACCGGAAGATTCGGTTGATTGGAGATTTATATTATGACTAGATTTTCTTTTGAAAAAGCATTGAAGGAACTTGATTTCAACCTTATAAAAATGGGCACCTATGTAGAGGAATCCATTGAAAAAACAATCAGAGCATTGACTGAAAGGGATGCTGACCTTGCGTCAACAATCATTGCCGATGATGATATCATTGATGACATGGAACAGAACATCGAAAAAATGTGTGTTACACTTATTGCCAGACAGCAGCCCCTGGCAAAGGACCTGAGGCTCATTACTTCTGTCCTGAAGATTATAACGGACCTTGAAAGAATAGCTGACCACTCAGCCGATATCGCTGAACTGACCTTGAATTTCAGGGATACCAGGTTCATCAAACCACTTATTGATATCCCAAAGATGGCTGAAATGGCCAGACAGATGACTGACAAAGCAATAGATTCTTTCATCAAGAAGGATTTTGAGCTGGCCCGTGAAGTCTGTGCCAGTGATGACTATGTTGATGAGTTGTTTGAAACAGTAAAAAAGGACCTTGCCGAAATAATGAAAGGCAGTCCCGGTTCAATAGACCAGATAATTGACCTGCTCATGATAGCCAAATACATAGAAAGAATGGCTGACCATGCGACAAACATAGGCGAATGGGTGGCTTATTCTATTACAGGCAACCACGAACATCTTGCCCACATATATCACAAGGATACCCTGGAGGAAAATCCATTCAGAAACATTGACTGAAAGGAGAAATAAGGTCATATGAACAAAAAGACAATATATGTTCTAGAAGATGAAAAAAATATACAGCATTTGATCAAATACAATCTGGAATCCTCAGGATTCATTGTGAGATGTTTTTCAACCGGCTCTGATTTCTTCCGCCAGATGGACGAAGCGCTTTGTGATTTGATTCTTCTTGATATAATGCTGCCTGACACAGATGGATTGGATGTACTTGCCCGGCTTCGGTTGAAAACCGAATTTTCCAGGATACCTGTCATAATGCTTACGGCCAAAAAAGAGGAATTTGACAAGGTCCTGGGACTTGAAATGGGTGCAGATGATTATATCACAAAACCTTTCAGCGTCCGGGAGCTGACTTCAAGGATAAAGGCAGTTCTCAGAAGGACTTCCTCCCCTGCCGGAATTATCGAAGAATCATTGCAGACATTGCTTAAATGCAGGGATATAGAGATTCATGGCGACAGACATCAGGTATTCAAATCAGGAAAACTCCTTTCCCTCTCACTTAAGGAATATATGCTCCTTGAATTACTGATTTCCAACCCCGGTAAGGTTTTTACGAGGGATGTTCTTTTGAATAATATCTGGGGCTATGATTACTATGGCGAAACACGAACCGTTGATGTCCATATCAGGTATCTCAGAAGAAAACTTGATGACAACGGACCTGATTTCAAATATATTGATACAGTAAGAGGACTGGGATACAAATTCATTTCCTGACAAGGAGATTTATGTTCAAGAGAAAATTATACTTATACTTCTTCATACTTATTACTCTTTCCCTGCTTATATCGGGTTTTGTAATTGCCCGGATATCTGTCAACAGATACAAGATGCAGGTTGAGGAGGAGCTTAGAACAATTGCCGGTGCAACTGTTTTCTTTTTGGAAAGTACTGAAATAATCGATTACGATTCTTTTGCAGAAGATCTGGCACGGGGATTGAATAAACATCTTGATGAATTGCATTCACTTAGAATAACTATTATTCAAGGTGACGGCATCGTACTGGGTGATTCCTCGGCAGACAGTGAATCAATGGAAAACCATCGTCTGAGACCCGAGGTAATTGATGCTGAAAAATACGGAGTTGGTATCTCTACCAGGAGAAGCAGTACAACCGACATTGAATATATGTATCTTGCGGTAAAAACGGAAAACGGAAACTATCTCAGGGTATCCGTAGCCCTTTCATATATAAATTCAATTACAGGTTCAATTTATTCCTGGACTGCGCTAATAATAATCCTTTCCCTCATATTGGCAGCCATCATCGGGTATTCCCTTTCAAGAGGCTTCATAAAACCGGTTGAAATGCTCACAAATCATTCCGTGGAAGTTTCAAATGGAAATTTTTCACACAGGATTCCACATGAACCCAAGGGTGATGAGCTTAGCAAACTAATAGAATCCTTCAATGAAACAACGGCTACCCTGGACGGTACCTTCAGTGAACTGAATAACAGAAACAATGAATTGAGGACTCTTCTCAATGCCATCAATGACGGTATAATAGCAGTCAATTCTGATAATCTCATTCTCTTTGCAAATAAACGAATAAATGAATTTCCAGGGTTTGAACTTGTCAGTTCAGGAGGTGGCATCAATCTTATTAAGAGTTCCGCCGTTCTTAATCTCATTGAAACCACAATGAATGAAGAAAAATCAATTCAGCGGGAAATATCAATCAAAGACTTTATTTTCAACTGTTACTCATCATATTTCGTCCTTGATGACGGAAAAGGCGTGATAGTTTCCATGCAGGATATAACAAGATTAAAAAGACTTGAAAGAATCAGATATGAATTCGTGTCAAATGTCACCCATGAACTGAATACCCCTCTGACATCCATCAAGGGCTTCATAGAGACATTGAAGGATGGAGCAATAAAGGACACTGCCGCTGCAATGCAATTCCTGAACATAATAGACATTGAATCGGAAAGACTCAGCAACCTGATTTCAGATATACTTACCTTATCCAGCATAGAGAACGACACTTTGCTTTCTACCAGGGAAAGGGTTGACCTGCGCAAGATATCAAATGATGCTTTGCTTCTTCTTGGAAAGAACATAGTGGAGAATTCAATCACAGTTATCAATGAAATACCCCAGGACAGCATGGTTATTGCAGATTCAGACAGAATAAAACAATTGTTCATAAATCTGCTTGACAATGCTATAAAATATAACAGGACAGGCGGCTCAATCACCCTCTATACAAAGGATGATGATAATTTCATTGAAATACATATCAGTGATACCGGCATAGGAATTGAGAAAAAACATTTTGACAGACTCTTCGAAAGATTCTACAGGGTCGACAAAGGCCGCTCAAGGGAAATGGGCGGGACAGGACTCGGTCTTTCCATTGTGAAACACATTGCACTTTTATACAACGGAAGTGTATCCGTGACAAGTACTCCGGGAGAAGGCTCTGATTTTTGCATAAGACTGCCTAAAATCAACAAATAGAAATTCAGATATAAGAAAAGGCTGCATATAATTGCAGCCTTTTCAATTGATCATTCATTTCAGTCATCTGATGATTTCGTATTTGAAGTCTCCATCCCTGAAATCCACATTTACAGTATCTCCGTCCATGAGTTCCTTTTGTATGTACTTTTCAGAAAGAACATCCTCTATGTATCTTTGAACTCCTCTTCTAAGAGGTCTTGCCCCGAATTTCTCGTCATACTCTGTTTCAAGTATCCTGTCAACTGCCGCATCAGAAACATTGAGCGTAATATGCTTTTCCTTAATTTCTTCTACAAACTGACCTACCATCAGATGTATTATTTCTTTCAAATCATCATGACCAAGGCTATGGAAAACAACGGTTTCATCAACCCTGTTGAGAAACTCAGGTCTGAAAATTTCCTTAAGTGACTGACTCACACCTTCTTCAAGTTTTGAGTAGTCATCTTCACCGAAACCAAAGGACTTGCCCTTGTATGAGGTTCCTGAATTGGAAGTCATTATAACAATTGTATTCTCAAAGCTTACAACCCTGCCATGACTGTCTGAAAGTCTTCCATCCTCAAGAATCTGTAAAAGTATATTGAAAACATCCGGGTGAGCTTTTTCAATTTCATCAAATAGTATCACGCTGTAAGGTTTCCTTCTTACCTTTTCAGTAAGCTGTCCGCCCTCATCATATCCTACATAGCCCGGAGGTGACCCTATGAGCTTTGCCACGGTATGTCTTTCCATGTATTCACTCATATCGAGTCTGATTATTGATTCCTCGGATTCAAACAGTTCTATTGCAAGTGCTTTTACAAGTTCCGTTTTACCAACACCGGTGGGACCGACAAATACAAAGGAAGACGGTCTCTTCCTGGGTCTGATTCCTGACCTGTTCCTTCTTATGGCCTTTGATACGGCATGTATGGCTTCCTTTTGTGAAATGATTCGTCTTGCAAGCCTTTCTTCCAGGTTAAGAAGTTTCTGCGCTTCTATGTCAGTTATTCTCTGGACGGGAATCTTTGTCCATGTTTCAATCACCTGGGCAATGTCCTCAAATGTAACTTCCCTTGGTTTTGCAAGTTCTTCATACTTTTCTATGTCTTCAATTACCCGGCATTCCTTTATCTTGAGATCAGCCGCTTTTTTGTATTCATCAATTGAATCCTCATTTACAGCTTCAGCCTTTTCTTCCCTGATTTCCTCAAGTTCATTTTTCAGAAGCTGCAGTTTTACAAGTATTTCGTTTCCTAGATTGACCCTGGCACCCGCTTCATCGATTACATCAATGGCCTTGTCAGGAAGGAACCTGTCATTTATATATCTTTCCGAAAGAATTGCAGCCTGCCTGATTATTGCATCCGGGTACCGTACATTATGATGGTTTTCATAATACGGTTTTATTCCATCAAGTATTTCAATTGTTTCCTCAACAGAGGGCTCATCTACCATGATAGGCTGGAATCTTCTTTCAAGTGCGCTGTCTTTTTCAATGAAACGTCTGTATTCCTTTATTGTCGTGGCACCTATTATCTGTATTTCTCCCCTTGAAAGGGCCGGTTTCAGAATATTGGCTGCATTCATGGCACCTTCAGCTTCACCGGCACCAACAATGTTGTGTACTTCATCAATTACAAGGATCACATTGCCCATGTCGCTTGCTTCCTTGATGATTCCCTTCATCCTGCTCTCAAACTGACCCCTGAACTGTGTTCCGGCAACAATGCCTGTCATGTCAAGCTGATAAACTACAAAATTAAATAATTTTGCAGGTACCCTGCCTTCTGCTATCCGTAATGCCAGTCCTTCTGCTATGGCAGTCTTACCGACACCGGCCTCACCGATGAGACAAGGATTGTTCTTGGTCCTTCTGTTAAGAATCTGGATGGTTCTCTCAATTTCCTCATTCCTGCCTATTACCCTGTCTATCTTACCTTCGTTTGCCCTGTCAATGAGATTTATACCGAACTTATCAAGATATTTGGGTTTTACAGCTGCATTTTTCTTGAGCCTTGTATCCCTTTTGCTTTTGGCTGCTGAGTCATCCTCAGTGTTGTTTTTCATCTCTCCCCTGCTTTTTTTAAATGAATTGAACATCTCGGTCAGAGGATTGGCCTGTTTGTCTATGTCTTCACCCTCATTGTTGGGCAAAGCCATATCATCCATGTCAACATTGTTCATTATTTCCATCATCTGCTGGTTGAGGTTATCCATGTCAGCATCGGTCATTCCTGATTGCTTCATAAGCTGTGAAAGAGGTTCAATTCCACTCTTCCTTGCACAATCCATACAAATGGCCTTGTTGACCTTCTTGCCATCCACCATCTGTGAAGTATATATAACAGCCACATTCTTGTGACAAATATCGCATATTTTCATCTTCTGCTCCTGTCTATCACTATACTTAATTGTTCCCTTAATGCCTGAGGAAAAACAATACAGCCTGCTTAATACAAACAGGACCGTCAGCTTTTACCCTCGCTTCAGTCCCTTTAGTGAATTATACCACAAATTACTGACTTTATCTGACTTTTAAGAAGCCAATATGTATAATTCACAGAAATTTAATATTTTATTATGATATATGCCTTTAAAAACATAGGCATTTCAACTTAAAGTACTGATCTTAGGAATTTTCCAGTATATGATTTTTCAACCCCGGCTATGTCCTCCGGACTTCCCGTTGCAACCACCTCTCCGCCTCGTTCACCGCCCTCGGGTCCAAGGTCTATGACATGGTCAGCACATTTTATAACATCAAGGTTGTGCTCTATGATTACAACGGAATTTCCTGCATCAACAAGCCTGTTCATGATGTCAAGGAGTTTATGCACATCTGCTGTGTGGAGTCCCGTTGTAGGTTCATCAAGAATATATATCGTATTTCCCGTACTTCTTTTTGATAATTCCGCCGATAATTTGATTCGCTGGGCTTCCCCGCCGGACAGAGTGGTTGACGGCTGCCCTACTTTGATATATCCAAGACCTACCTCATATAAAAGATTCAGCCTGCGGTAAATGCCCGGTATGTTCTGGAAAAATTCCATTGCCGTTTCAACTGTCATATCAAGGACATCTGAAATGTTGCTTCCTTTGTATTTGATTTCCAGGGTTTCCCTGTTATATCTTTTACCTTTGCAAACTTCACAGGGAACATATACATCCGGCAGGAAGTGCATTTCAATTTTCTTTATGCCATCCCCCTTGCATGATTCACATCTGCCGCCGGGTACGTTGAAGCTGAATCTTCCTTTTTTGTATCCCCTGCTCCTGGCATCTTTGGTCATTGCAAAAACATCCCTGATTTCATCAAAGACCTTTGTATATGTTGCCGGGTTTGACCTTGGAGTTCTTCCAATTGGTGACTGGTCAATGTCTATGACCTTGTCTATGAAGTCAAGACCCTCAATTTTCCTGTGTTTACCGGATTTCAACCTGGCATGGTTTATTCTTCCTGCCAGTTCCTTATATAGTATTTCAGTTATCAGTGAGCTTTTCCCGGAGCCTGAAACTCCTGTTACGCAAATAAACACGCCAAGCGGAAATTCCACATCAATGTTCTTCAGGTTGTTCTGGACGGCACCTCTTATTACAAGGCTCCTCCCGTTTGGCTTCCTTCTTTTCGAAGGCACTTCAATTTCCTTCTTTCCTGACATATACAGGCCGGTCTCAGATTTATCGCACACTTTGATCTCATCCGGAGTTCCCTGGCAGACTATCTCACCTCCATGTATTCCCGCCCCGGGTCCCATGTCAATTATGTAGTCTGCCTCAGAAATTGTTTCATGGTCATGTTCAACTACAATCAATGTATTTCCAAGGTCCCTCATCTTCTTGAGAGTATCAAGAAGCTTCCTGTTATCCCTTTGGTGCAACCCGATACTTGGTTCGTCCAGAATATACAATACTCCCATAAGACCGGACCCTATCTGTGTTGCAAGCCTTATTCTCTGTGCCTCTCCTCCTGACAAGGTTGAGGCTGTCCTTGAAAGAGTCAGATAATCAAGACCAACGTTAACGAGGAAATTTAGTCTTTCCTTTATTTCCTTGATTACAAGGTCGGCAATCATCGCCCTTGTATCATCAAGCTTCAGCTCCTCGAAAAATGCAAGGGATTCATTTATTGAAAGCGTTGAAATCTCATGGATGTTCCTGTCCCCGACTGTCACAGCAAGTACTTCAGGTTTGAACCTGGACCCATTGCATACATCACATGGATTTGCACTCATGAAACCTTCATAATATCTTTTCATATGCATTGATTTTGTCTGCAGATATCTTCTTTTTACAATATTTATAATACCTTCCGTCTTTTCCTCGGAACTATATGAAAGGCGTGAATTGCTGTATTTAATCTTGAATTTCAGATTACCCGAACCATATAGTATGACATTCTGTACTTCTTCGGGCAGATCTTCAAAAGGAAGGTTCATGTCAGTCTTGAAATGTTTGCCTATGGCCTCCAGGAAGGAAAGCCCCCAGCTGTCATCATTATATGAAAAACCGGCTACCTTGACAGCGCCTTTGGTAAGCGGCAGTGTCTTGTCCGGAATTATCAGGTCAGGGTCCATGTCAAGATGAACTCCCAATCCGCTGCATTCCGGACATGCACCAAAGGGACTGTTGAATGAAAACATCCTTGGGGAAAGTTCCCCGATGCTGAAATCATGTTCATGGCAGGAGAGGCTTTGTGAGTACAGCTTCTCGGTTCCATCCTCAAATACAATGCTGACAAGACCTTCGGCTCTTGTAAGGGCAGTTTCAAGGGAATCTGAAAGCCTCTTCTCGATTCCTTCATTGACGATCAATCTGTCAACTACAATTGAGATATCGTGTTTTATCTGTTTCTCGAGTTTTATTTCTTCGGTTGTCAGGTCATGGTGCTTTCCATCAATTATGACCCTGGAAAAGCCGTCCTTTATTATTTGCTTGAGGAACTTGTCATATTCGCCTTTCCTTGAACGAACAACAGGAGCCACTACCAATATTCTGGTTCCCTTATCCAGTTGCATCACCGAGTCTGTTATCTGGTCAATGCTTGTACTTGAGATTTCCTTCCCGCATACCGGACAATGGGGAATTCCAATACGTGCAAAGAGAAGCCTCATGTAATCATGTATTTCAGTAACGGTTCCAACGGTTGACCTGGGATTCCTGCTTGTAGTCTTCTGGTCGATTGATATTGCCGGGGAAAGGCCTTCTATGAATTCAACATCCGGTTTGTTCATCTGCCCAAGGAACTGTCGTGCATAGGCTGAGAGACTTTCCACATACCTTCTCTGTCCTTCCGCATAAATGGTATCAAATGCCAGAGAAGATTTACCAGAACCACTGATTCCGGTCACGACCACCAGCTTGTCCCTTGGTATCATAACATCTATGTTCTTGAGATTATGTTCCTTAGCGCCTTTTACATGTATAAAGTCATTTTTCATATATCACTTCTACCCAATATTAATATTGCCGCCTCATTATAACATAAAGAAGCGGCAATGTGAACATTTGTTCGTAATTTTAATAATCAGTTTTTTCCTTTAGGATTACATCATGGGCTCCGCCTTCGACAAGGCTTGTGGATGATACAAGTGCTATCCTTGCCTTTACCCTCAGTTCAGCTATGTCAACTGAACCGCAGCTGCACATGGTGGATTTTATTTTACTCAGGGTTTTACCAAGATTATCCTTTAGCTTACCTGCATATGGAACATAGCTGTCAACACCTTCTTCAAATTTTAGAGTGCTGTCTTCCTCCGCATCATATCTCTGCCAGTTCCTGGCTCTGTTCGAACCTTCTCCCCAGTATTCCTTGACATAATTGTTCCCAAGTTTAATTACCTTTGTGGGACTTTCATCAAATCTTGCAAAATACCTGCCCATCATAATGAAGTCTGCTCCCATTGCCATAGCAAGAACGATGTGATAGTCGTGGACTATACCGCCATCAGAACAAATCGGGACATATATACCTGTCTCTTCATAATACCGGTCACGTGCCCTGGCTACTTCGACCACGGCTGTTGCCTGACCGCGTCCTATACCCTTCTGTTCCCTGGTTATGCAGATGGACCCACCGCCTATACCAACCTTTACAAAATCGGCTCCGGCATCAGCAAGGAATCTGAAACCTTCGGCATCAACCACATTGCCGGCTCCGATCTTCACTGAATCTCCGTATTTGCCTTTGACCCATTTTATTGTGTCTTCCTGCCACTGGGAGAATCCATCGGAGGAGTCTATGCATAATATATCCGAACCGGCCTCGACAAGTGCCGGAACCCTGTCCATGTAATCCCTTGTATTTATACCTGCACCCACAATATATCTTTTTTCATCATCAAGTAATTCCTCGGGATTGTCCTTATGATCATCATAATCTTTCCTGAATACGAAATAAGCAAGATTACCGGAGTCATCAATTATCGGAAGGCTGTTCAGTTTATTGTCCCATATTATATCGTTTGCTTCCTTAAGAGTGATTCCCAGTTTTCCGGTAATTAGTTTACTGAATGGTGTCATGAATTCAGAGACTTTCTTTTCAAGGCTGTCCCTTGAAAGCCTGTAATCCCTGCCTGTCACAACGCCCATGAGCCTGCCTGAAGGTGTACCGTCAGATGTAACAGCCATGGTCGAATGACCGGATTTATTCTTCATTGCTATGACTGACCCAAGGGTGTCATCCGGCCTCAGGTTCGAGTCACTGATTACAAATCCGGCTTTGAACTTCTTTACACGCCTGACCATTTCGCACTGCGACTCTATGGGTTGTGAACAAAAGATGAAGCTGATCCCGCCGCTCTTTGCCAGTGCAATCGCAAGTGTATCATTTGATACGGACTGCATGATGGCAGATGCAAATGGAACATTCAGGGATATTGAAGGTTCCTCCCCTTTCCGATATTTTACCAAAGGAGTCTTCAGCTTGACATTGTCGGAAAAACATTCCTTTGTCGTGAGATTGGGAATCAATATATACTCACTGAAAGTTCTTGAAACGGATTCATAGAAATATGCCATTTTTTACCCCCACATCTTTTAAGGAATTATAGTATAAGGGATATTTGGTGTCAACTGAATCAATAGGTGTATTTGACAGTATAGTCCTCCGGATCCTTTTCCATTGAATATGCTTTTCCCCAGCCGTAATATGAAGAATCAACAGTTATATCGATTACAACCCACTTGTCCGTATCCGGATTGTATACTTCATTCCATGCATGGTATCCCTGGACATATGTAGAGTAACCTTTAACGAGCTTTACAGGAATATCAAGGCTTCTGAGCATACCGGCAAATAAAACTGAATAGTCATAGCAGATCAGCTTCTGGTCATGGAAAACAACCTCAATGCTTGGGACATATCCGGGTACCATACCTGTTACTACGGCTATCTTGTCATAATCATATTTATAGCTTTTCACCATGTAATCATATAACGAAACAACCATATCCCATTCATAGGATTCATTGTTTGTCCTTTGATATGCAAATACTATTGCAGCCATTTCCGGTGTCCAGAAAATTTCCGATATAGAGTTTGTATAAACTATCCTGTCATCCGGAATATCAAGCGCTACATTCTTTGAAAAAACAACTGAATATTTTCCCGTATTGTTAATTTCCTTTACTACCCTCACTTTGTAAATTCCATTACCAAGCTGCAAAGGGAAATAAGTCAGTCTCTGCGGTTTTATGTCATACCACATGGCCTGGCTGTCCTTTGTAACATAAATCTTCAGTCTGTCATTTGTGTCAAAGTTATACGATATTCCAAAAACACCATTGTTTACACTGGAAAGGTCCATTGAAACCTCTTCATCAGGATTGATGGTCGGTGAGGCAGGTGGATTTTCAGACGGTATCGGCGTTGGGTCGGGACTTTGCGAAGGTTCCGGTACAGCAGTCGGTTGGTTTGTTGCCTCCGGAGTCGGCACAGGGGTCGGGGTCGGTTCAGGGGTTGGGGTTGGCGTAGGCGAAGGAGTAGGAACCGGAGTTTGGGTAGGTGTTGGTGTTGATGTTGGTTCAGGTGTTGGTGTTTCAGTAACTGCAGGAGTGACTGTTGGAACAGGTGTCGGAGTCGGCGTGCTGCTTGGTTTGGCTGAAGAAGTTTCGGATGGTTCAGGAACAGCAGTAGGTTCCGGTCCGGTCGTCTTCACTGGTTCATCCGATACAGTGGGCATTACGCTGTTGTCAGGAAGGCCTGTCATTTCAGAAGGAGCGGTTTCCCCAGGCTGATTTGATTCGATGTTGGATTCAAATCCGTTGCAACCCACCAGTCCCAGTAAAATCGATAATGAAAGAATTACCGTCAAAGCTTTTTTCATGTTATGATTTTATTATAATATCTTTATTTAAGCAATCTGAATCCATCGGAGGTCTGGTATGTCAACTTATACGGGTCAGAAACCAAATATAGTCTTCATCATGGCGGATGATATGGGGTATGGTGATGCGGGATGTTACGGAGCTAAAAAAATCAAAACACCGAACATCGATCTTCTTGCATCCGTAGGTATGAGATTCACTGATGCCCATTCTTCATCCGCAGTATGTACTCCTTCAAGGTACAGTGTTCTTACAGGACGGTATGCATGGCGTACAAGGCTGAATAAAAACGTACAGTGCGGTCATGGGCTTCCTTTGATTGAGAATGAAAGAAAAACCGTTGCTTCTATGCTAAGGGACCATGGTTATGCAACAGGAGCATTCGGGAAATGGCATCTTGGCTTCAAATACACCAGGAAGGACGGCACTTTCTTCACAGAATCCCAATCACTGAACGATTCACCTGACAATGCTGATTTATATTATAAAGATATTGATTATTCAAAACCCTTGTA